>NZ_AHCB03000006.1:0-300000 GCF_000238335.3 Pseudoalteromonas marina
TATTGTTAAAGAACGTTTGAGTTGCCTTAGCGACTCAAGGGAAGCGAATCTTACGCTTTCCTGTATTTTTGTCAACACTTAATTTTAAACTTTATAAAAATCTAAACTCAAGTTTTACTCGACTCACTAAGTGGTTTGCTTGCAGCTTAAGCGTTGCCTGCTCTGCCGTCTCAGTGGGGTCGCATTATAGGGAGCCGCGAATTTAACGCAAGCCTTTTTTAACTAAAAAAGTGATTTAAATTGCACCCAAAGCAAGCGCACACCCTAAACACAAGTTACCCACAAACACCTGTTGATAACTCTATTTTTATGGTCGTTTATTCTAAACACTTGGCCATTCCTATGGTAAGTTGCGGTCACTTTTTTAACGCATGTCTTTAGGTAGTATTTATGGCAGATATAATAAATAGTATAAGTGGTCTCTTATGGGGGCACGTCCTCGTATACTTATTAATAGCAGCGGGTTTATTTTTTACCTTTAAATTAGGTTTTATTCAATTTGTACAATTTCCACATATGTTCAAGGTTATGTTTGGATCTCGAAAATGTGGGAATAACGAAATCTCTTCTTTTCAAGCTTTTTGTACTTCATTAGCAGCTCGAGTTGGTACTGGAAATATGGCAGGTGTCGCTGTTGCATTGTATCTGGGTGGCCCGGGAGCTATTTTTTGGATGTGGTTAATTGCATTAATTGGTATGGCGACAAGCTTTGCCGAAAGTACACTTGCACAAGCTTATAAAACAAAAGATGCTGAAGGCAATTTTAGAGGTGGTCCAGCTTACTATATGCAAACCGGCCTAGGTAAGCGTTGGATGGGGGTTTTATTCTCACTGTGTTTAATTTTAGCTTTTGGTCTGGTATTTAATGCTGTACAGTCAAACTCTATTGCTGCCGCTTTTGAAGTAGCATTTGATATCCCAAAATATATTGTAGGTATTTGTTTAGTTATTGGTTCTGGGATCATCATATTTGGGGGCCTTAAAACAATATCTCGATTTGCTGAAATGGTTGTGCCTTTTATGGCTCTGGCCTATTTATGTGTTGCGCTTTATGTTTGTGCTATTAACTTTTCTGCACTTCCTGATGTATTCATGTTAGTAATTAACAGTGCTTTTGGAATAGAGCAAGCCGGTGCTGGCGCTATAGGTTATGGTGTAATACAAGCGATGATCCAAGGAATTAAACGTGGTTTGTTCTCTAACGAAGCAGGTATGGGTAGCGCCGCTAATGCTGCAGCAACAGCAACACCTTACCCTCCTCACCCTGCTTCACAGGGTTATGTGCAAATGCTTGGGGTTTTTATTGACACAATTGTAATTTGTACTGCGACTGCATCACTTATCCTTCTATCTCAGCAATTAATTCCTGAATCAGGAGTATTAGGTATAGAATTGACTCAAGCAGCATTATCAGAACATGTTGGTAGTTGGGGCACTTATTTTATCGCTATTGCAATTTTATTCTTTGCCTTTACCTCTATTGTTGCTAATTACTCGTATGCAGAAACTAATCTTATGTTTTTAGAACATAACTCCCAAAAAGGGATGTTTATATTCCGCTTGATTGTTTTAGGAATGGTTATGTTTGGGGCCGTAGGTGAGCTCGGATTAATTTGGACATTAGCCGATATATCTATGGGTTTAATGGCTATTGTTAATGTAATCGCGTTATTTATGCTTTCAGGTGTCGTTGTATGGCTTTCAAAAGACTATAACGAACAACGTAAAAAAGGCCTAATCCCCTCGTTTGATAAAAGTAAACATCCAAAACTAGATAAAGAAGTAGACCCTCTAGCTTGGAAATAAAAATAAAAAAGCGAGCTCCGGCTCGCTTTTTTAGTTCTAAAGTTTATTTACCCAACATTAAAACTTAGATTAATTTTTACCACTACTTTATATTTACTACGTATAGGAACAAAAAGAGATATCTAAAAAGGAGAGCAGATGAATGACATGACAAAAAAATACAGTATCGATACCACTGATTATCAAGTTGGACAAGATAATATTCAAAAATGGGGGTTTGATATACATAATCCTGTATTTGGAATAAGCGCTTTTTTAGTTGTTTTATTTGTATTGCTTAGCTTGGTTTTTGACCCTACCGTTACCCGCGACGCACTAACCTCCACTAAAGACGCTATCATAAATCAATTCGATAGTTACTTTATGTTACTTGCTAACGCCTTTGTAATTTTTTGTATTATCTTGGCATTCTCTCCCTTAGGTAAAATTCGTTTAGGCGGTGTCAAAGCTCGTCCAGATCATGGTTACATATCGTGGCTTGCCATGTTATTTGCTGCAGGAATGGGCATTGGATTACTATTTTGGGGTGTTGCAGAACCAACGGCTTATTATACAGGTTGGTATCATATGCCTATGGGGGTTGAACCAAATTCACCACAAGCACATTCATTAGCTTTAGGTGCGACTATGTACCACTGGGGTTTGCACGGATGGGCAATTTACGCAGTAGTTGGCTTAAGCTTGGCTTTTTTTGCATTTAATAAAGGCCTACCTTTATCTATACGTTCTGTTTTCTATCCCTTATTTGGTGATCGCGCATGGGGGTGGATGGGGCATATCATAGATATACTCGCGGTATTGTCGACTTTATTTGGTTTAGCAACATCACTTGGGCTTGGCGCACAACAAGCGACCAGTGGTATAAATTACCTATTAGGCACCGATTATGGCACTGCTTTTCAAATATCTGTTATTGGCTTAGTAACGTGTATTGCTATTTTCTCTGTTATTAGAGGTATTGAGGGCGGTGTAAAAGTACTAAGCAACGTTAATTTAATTTGTGCGTTTTTTTTGCTGTTAGTTGTTATCGTACTTACATTCTCTGATTCAATCCCTGCTGTTTGGTTTACCCTGGGAGCATACGTAGAACATTTTGTACCATTGAGTAATCCTTTTAATAGGCCCGATGAAGATTGGATGCATTCTTGGACTGTATTTTATTGGGCGTGGTGGATATCTTGGTCACCGTTTGTTGGTATGTTTATAGCGCGTGTTTCAAAAGGGCGCACTGTACGAGAGTTCTTACTTGTTGTTATAGGCCTACCAACTCTGCTTAGCCTTGTGTGGATGGGTGTATTTGGCAATATGGCAATAACACAAGTTATAGATAAAGTCGGGCCACTTGGACAAAATGGTTTGACTGATATTTCAGTTACTTTATTTCAGGTATATGAACAGCTACCGTTTTCTAGCTTTATTTCTATTATTTCTATTGCTTTAGTTTTAGTCTTTTTTATCACTTCATCTGATTCAGGATCACTGGTGATAGACGGCATAACTGCTGGCGGTAAAATTGATGCACCAGTGCCACAGCGTATATTTTGGGCTACTGTCGAAGGTATGATAGCAGCAGTGTTACTCTGGGTTGGCGGCTCGCAAGCCTTACAAGCACTTCAATCGGGTGTAGTAACTACTGCACTCCCATTTTCAATCATACTTATTTTAATGTGTGTTGCGCTTATACAAGGCTTGCTAAGCGAATACCCTACTTATAAGGTTCAAAGCAAACTGCACTAACAATTCATCCGGTATAAGTGGCTCTTAAGAGTCGCTTATACAAATCATATAAAACTTATTATAGCCACGTCACATTTTTCCTCAATCTAGCTCTAGTTACTACTTTTTTATTTTAAAAGCGCAAACCTTACTCTCATCGTGTTGAAAATACCCTGATTGACTAAAACATAGATAAAGGCGTAATTGAATTACTAATGTTCTGATTTGTTTATTTTGTTATGGACAAGTGCGTTACTCATACAGATTCACATAATTAAGTACTATTTCGGATTGGTATTAACTGAGCTGAGTGAAATAAAGTAATGACGATAAAATTAGGCCTTGCAAAGGCTACGTAATAAAATCTTTAAATAGTAAAGTTAAGGAGATATCAAAAATAGATTAGGTAAATGAGATTTGAATGTATATTAAAAAATTTGTGGTGTGAGTTTTTGTGATTTCGGATTTGGGATTTATATAGAGATGGTGCCCGAGGCCGGACTTGAACCGGCACGACTTGTTAGTCGAGGGATTTTAAATCCCTTGTGTCTACCAATTCCACCACTCGGGCATCGAGTTTGCTAATTAAAGCGCGTGGAGTAAATTATGTGGAGGCGGAACCCGGAGTCGAACCGGGGTAAACGGATTTGCAATCCGGTGCATGGCCACTCTGCCATTCCGCCTTAACGCTTCCATATAATTTGGAGCGGCACACGAGGCTCGAACTCGTGACCTCGACCTTGGCAAGGTCGCGCTCTACCAACTGAGCTAGTGCCGCATAAAACATTATCAGTAATTTGTTCGTTGGTGCGCGACCATGTCGCGGCAAAACGTTCTGGCAACTAAACTAACGCCAAAAATACTAATTTATCAACTTCAAATTACCTTGGTATGATAATTTAAAGTGGTGCCCGAGGCCGGACTTGAACCGGCACGACTTGTTAGTCGAGGGATTTTAAATCCCTTGTGTCTACCAATTCCACCACTCGGGCATCGAGTTTGCTACTTAAAGCAAGTGGATAAAACTAATATGGAGCGGCACACGAGGCTCGAACTCGTGACCTCGACCTTGGCAAGGTCGCGCTCTACCAACTGAGCTAGTGCCGCATCATATTAATTCTACTATTACATTTTAAAAGTTATATGTTGGTGCATATAACTAAACCACAAAGTGGTGCCCGAGGCCGGACTTGAACCGGCACACTCTAAGAGCGAGGGATTTTAAATCCCTTGTGTCTACCAATTCCACCACTCGGGCATCGAGTTTGCTATTTAAAGCGCGTGGAGTGTTGATTGGAGGCGGAACCCGGAGTCGAACCGGGGTAAACGGATTTGCAATCCGGTGCATGGCCACTCTGCCATTCCGCCCCAGCACTGGGGTTATAACCTTAGATAACTTGGAGCGGCACACGAGGCTCGAACTCGTGACCTCGACCTTGGCAAGGTCGCGCTCTACCAACTGAGCTAGTGCCGCATTTCGTTATCTTGGGGGCTATGCCCTCTCAACACGGACGCATTCTACAGAGATTATTAAACGCGTCAATACAAAAAATGCTAGTTTTGAACTGTTTGCTTGTTTTTTATCTAAAACGGTGCGTTATTATACATTTACAGTTAATTTTTGGTCAATTCACTCCATGCAGCGTTCAAATATTGCAGCATAGAACTCAGGGTCAAAAAGGTTGCTATATAGAGTAGCCCAAAACTTAAATAATTCATCCAGGTGTCATATTGCCAAATCAAACCAATGATGGCTAACATTTGCGCAGCAGTTTTAATTTTTCCCATATTAGATACAGCTACATTGCCACGCTTGCCCTGCTCAGCCATCCATTCCCTTAATGCTGATATAACTATTTCTCGACTAATAATAATAAGCGCAGGAATGGTCATATACATTGACTGATATTGATCAGAGAGAGCAACAAGTGCAGCACACACCATTACCTTGTCTGCAACAGGATCTAAAAAGGCTCCAAATGGCGTTGATTGTTCTAACTTTCTTGCAAGGTAGCCATCAAGTATATCGGTAATTGATGCTAGCCAAAAAATAAAAGCGGCAGCAAAAAAAGCCCAGCTATAAGGCAAATAAAATATCACCAAAAAAATGGGGATAAGAAAAAGTCTAAATGTTGTGAGTGTGTTTGGAATATTCCACATAACTACTTGGATATGTCTTTTCTTTTATATTCGCATGAAGGGCTAGCCCTTGTCATGTAAATGGTTAAATATCTTCTCAGCCATATCAGGGCTGATCCCGGGAACTTTCTTTAATTGTTCTATATTAGCAGCTTTTACCCCCTGCATGCCCCCTAAATATTTTAATAATGTTTGGCGACGCTTAGAACCTACTCCATTAATTTCTTCCAACAATGATTGTGTTCGCTGTTTTTGACGCTTATTACGATGCCCAGCTATTGCAAAACGGTGAGATTCATCTCGTATATGTTGTATTAGGTGAAGTGCAGGCGCATCAGAATCCATCGGAATTGTTTTACGCCCACCATCTATGAGCAATGTTTCTAGGCCAGGTTTACGGCTCGTCCCTTTTGCAACCCCGACTAGCAGAGGCTTTTTAGAATGAGACCAATTAGAAAAATATTGCTCTGCACGCCCTAACTGTCCTTTACCGCCATCTATAAATATTACATCGGGGATTTTGTCTTCATCCACTAATTTGTTGTAACGCTTATTTAAAGCAAACTCCATGGCTGCATAATCATCACCACCGGTTATACCGGTTACATTATAGCGCCTGTATTCTTTTGTATTTGGGCCTTGTGAATCGAAAACAACGCAACTTGCTACCGTGTTTTCTCCCATAGTATGGCTTATATCAAAACATTCCATTCGCGCTATATCATCTAGGCGTAATGTTGCTTTTAATTGGGCATAGCGTTTATTAATAGAGTCTTGTGTACTTTGTTTGACAGCAATACTGTTTAACGCATTTTTATTTGCTAGTTGAAGGTATTGCGCACGCTCTCCACGTGTAACCACTTTAAGCGCCACTTTACGATCGCTTATTTGCGTCAGTGCTTCGCTTAACGCACTGCTCTCTTCTATTTCAAACGGTAGAATAATTTCTTTAGCAATGCGTCCTGTTGCACCTGGTGCTAAATAATATTGACCTAAGAATGAAGTTAAAATTTCTTGCTCGCTTGAATCTTTAGGTACTTTTGGAAAGTACGTTTTACTGCCGAGCACTTTATGATCGCGGATCATTAATAAATGTATGCCGTTTAATCCATTTAAATGAGCAAAACCCACCACATCCATTTCTGCAAAGTTACCCGAAATAGATTGTTGTTCCTGCATTTTACGCAGTAGCATTATTTGATCACGTACTTTTGCGGCAAGCTCAAAGTTGAGCTCCGCACTGGCCGCTTCCATTTTTTTTATTAGTTCGGCAATCACTTCATCCGATTTACCCGTCAAAAATTTGCGAACATAGTCAACTTGTTCACTGTAGTCTTGCTCGGTAACTTTGTTAACGCATGGCGCAGAGCAACGCTTGAGCTGATACTGCAAACAAGGGCGACTTCGGGCACGATAATAAGCATCTTCGCATTGACGAACGGGAAATATTTTTTGCATTAAACGCAAACTTTCCGAGACCGCGCCTGCACTCGGAAATGGACCAAAATACTCACCTTTTATTTTGCGGCTACCTCTATGGAACGCTAACCGCGGATGCTTATGGTTCGTTAATAAAATATAGGGGTACGACTTATCATCTCGCAGTAGAATATTATAACGAGGCTGATATTTTTTTATGAGGTTATTTTCAAGCAGTAGCGCTTCGGTTTCGGTGTTGGTCAGTGTGACTTCTATATCATTAATGTTACTGACTAAAACACGGGTTTTGCTGTCGGTAATGTTGGATCTAAAGTAACTGCTTACGCGTTTTTTTAATTGTTTAGCTTTACCAACATAAATAACTTGGTTGTCACTATCAAGCATGCGGTAAACACCGGGCTCGCTTGATAGCGTTTTTAAAAAATGTACGTGATCAAATTCAGACATATAAAAGGGTTAGTACGATACGTCTATGTCAATCATCTTATGACGAATAGCTAAATGTGTAAGTTCAACATCGCCACCTACATTCAATTTTTCAAACATTCGGTAACGATAGCTATTAACTGTTTTAGAACTGAGGTTTAAGCGCTCTGCAATATCTTGTGCTTTTTCACCTTTGGTGATCATAAGCATTATTTGGAGTTCGCGCTCTGATAAGCTCTGGAACGGATTTTCGTCTGTACGACCAGTAACCTGTGCCAGTGCTATTTGTTGTGCAATTTCAGGCGCGATGTAGCGTTGACCTGCATGGACTGAACGAATGGCACGAACCATTTCATCAGAGCCAGCTCCTTTGGTAAGAAAGCCGTGTGCACCAATTTGCATTACTTTAGACGGAAATGGGTCTTCGCAATTAACAGTAAGAACGATAATTTTTACATCTGGGCAATAGCGACAGATCTTTTTAGTTGCCTCTAATCCACCCATGCCAGGCATATTCATATCCATAAGTACAATATTAGGTGTGTGCTGTCGGCAAAACTGAACAGCGGCTTCACCGTCTTTTGCTTCACCTACAACTTTAAACCCACGCACATCATCTAATATGCGTCTGATCCCAGTTCGTACTAGTTCATGATCATCAACTAAAAGTACATTAATCAATGCAATACCCTCATTAACTCAACTACACACGTCTAAATAATTCAATTTGTCACATTAACACAGTTAAAGCGAAACAATAACTAATATTATCGCTCTCACTCAGGCACGTTAACTAAAGTTAAAAGTACTGAAATCAATGTGCCCAGCGATTTAAGAGGCTGACTTTTCACTAAAACGGTCAACCCATAATGCAATAATACCATCACCGGTAACATTACATGCCGTACCAAAGCTGTCTTGTGCTAAGTACAGTGCAATCATTAATGCCACAGCCCCTTCATTAAAGCCAAGCATGCTTGTTAAAAGCCCAAGCGCCGACATTACCGCACCACCCGGTGCGCCTGGCGCTGCAATCATCACAACACCGAGCATAAATATAAATGGCAACATGCCCATTAACGATGGCACTTCCATACCTGGCGATAAAAACATAACGGCCATGGCACACGTAACAATAGTAATCGTTGAACCCGACAAATGAATGGTGGCACATAAAGGTACAGTAAAGTTTGCTACGTCTTCTTTAACATTATTTGCTTTACTTGATTGCAACGAAACAGGAATAGTTGCTGCACTCGACATAGTACCTAATGCAGTAAAATAAGCCGGTAGCATATTTTTAACTAACTCAAGTGGATTACGCTTCAATAAAATGCCTGTTGCAATATACAGAACACTTAACCATAGCCAATGCATTACAAGGGCTGCAATGAGCACCACGCCAAATGTTTGCAGCGTATCAACCACTGTGCCTGCTACAGTCATTTCAGCAAATACACCGGCAATATAAAACGGTAATGCCGGAATAATCACTTTTGACAATAACGCATCTATTACATCACGACCCTGATCCGATACTTTTTTTAATGTGTCTAATTCAAGCTGGCTCATACCAATACCAAATATGAAAGCCGTAGCAAGCGCAGTCATCACCCCCATTAATGGTGGGATTTCTATATCAATAAAACTGCCTATTTCAGTGGCTACTTCAGCTTCGAACGTAATACCCCCACTTAAAAATGGGATAACAGCACTGACTAATAAAAAAGCAAGCGTGCCGGCGATAATGGTAGAGCTATACGCAAATCCAACCGTTTTACCAAGTAAGTGGCCAGAACCTTTAGGAAGCCCTGCAATACCAGAAGCAATAAAAAATAGAATAATAAGAGGAATAGTGAAGGAAATAATTTGACCAATTAACTCTTTAACCGTAAATAAGAGTTCAACACCTGTCAAAGGCACATAAAAGCCTACCAATATACCAGCCACAATGCCGGCAATTAACTTCAAAATTAACTTCATTTTTATTACTCAATTATTGTTAGATAAACGTTTTTATCATGTTTTGATTGGCTTGTGTCATAAAACCGCTGAACTAAAGTTTGTTTGCATAAATAATCATCAATAAAAAGTACATTTGGTCTCGATAAAGTACCATATTCAAAAATCAGTCAATTTATTAGTCATTGGGCCGCATGAGCGTCTGCGCCTATTTAAATATTTAAGCGTCTCTTTAGTTTATTTACAGGTAAAAAGCCGACATAACAAACAAAAGCGTCTTATCATTAAATTTAATGTGCCAACCTAATAACAAAAGGCACAGCTAATATAGATTTTTATTTCACTTAGTTATAAGCTCAATAGATATATCTTATAGCCAAACTTTACTTTTATTTTTTTAAACTCTCAGTAAAGTGTCAACATATAGTTAGTAGCAAAGGCTATTAGCACGTTGATCAGATTGTATCCAAAGGAACATTATGTCTACTATTTTTGAAGATAACTCACTTAGTATCGGTAATACACCACTGGTAAAACTTAAACGTGTTACAGGTGGGAATGTATTCGCTAAAGTGGAAGCGCGTAACCCAAGCTTTAGTATAAAATGCCGCATTGGTGCATCGATGATTTGGGAGGCTGAAAAAGCAGGTCAGCTAACTGAGGGTAAAGAACTTATCGAGCCTACATCTGGTAATACAGGTATTGCATTGGCCTTCGTTGCCGCAGCACGTGGTTACAAACTAACGCTTACCATGCCTAACACTATGAGCTTAGAGCGTCGTAAACTTCTAAAAGCACTGGGCGCTAACCTTGTGCTTACAGACGGTGCTAAAGGTATGAATGGTGCAATCCAAAAAGCAAAAGAGATTCAAGCCACCGATCCTGAAAAGTATATCTTGCTACAGCAGTTTGAGAATCCAGCAAACCCAAAAATACACTTTGAGACTACAGGCCCAGAAATTTTTGATGCTCTTGACGGAAAAGTGGATTACTTTGTAGCAGGCGTAGGTACTGGCGGGACTATAACAGGTGTCAGTCGCTACCTTAAAACAGAAAAAGGTCTAAATGTTAAGTCTATTGCTGTTGAGCCAACTAACTCGCCAGTAATCAGCCAAACACTTGCCGGTGAAGAAGTAAAACCAGGGCCTCATAAAATTCAAGGTATTGGCGCAGGATTTATCCCTGGAAACCTAGACATGAGCCTAATAGATGCTGCAGAGCAAGTATCTAACGAAGATGCAATTGCAATGGCACATGAGCTAATGAAAAAAGAAGGTATACTAGTGGGTATTTCATCGGGCGCTGCTGTAGTGGCAGCAAAACGTATTGCTGAAAAACCAGAAAATGCCGACAAAAATATTGTTGTTATTTTACCAAGTGCCACTGAACGTTACTTATCAAGCCCGCTATTTGATGAGGAATTTAGTGACCAAGAGCTTGTTCAATAATCATAGCTAACCATTTTTTGAAAGGATGCCTAGGCATCCTTTTTTATTATTTACTCTGCAATATCTTTTTATTTACCTTCCATGTCTTTACATATTAGCTAATTCACCACACACTTAAATAAAACTAACCAACAAAAATTAACATGAAAAAAATAACCTATTTAGTCAGCCTTATTCTGTGTTTGTTTTTAGTTGCCTGTGGCGATGATGTAAAAAAACTTGGCGATTCACCCGGTGACACTGCAACAGCCTACTTTGATGCCTTGTACAATCAGCAAGACCTTCAAAAAGCAACAACCATGGCAACACCCAACCTTACGCGAATCATGAAGTCGTACGGTACAGCTAAACAATTTACTCGTAACTTAGTTAACATGCAGTACGATGAGGTTATTATTGAAGTTGATATGACCAATATGAGTGTACGCGAACAGTATGGTGACAATGCTAAAATAAATCTTATTTTCACCGGTTATTTAAACGGTAACAAAATAGATGACATGCGTAGCGTAAAAATGCTACGTAAAAAAGGTAAATGGTATATCGACAAAATAGTTGCAGACCCATACGCACGTTAATCATTATATTAAAAAAAGGCCTTACACATGTAAGGCCTTTTTTATTTACGGTTCAAATAATTAGCTACAACTCGCCTTGCTGAAAGTTATCAACCGCTATTGCTTGCTTACGTAGCTTATTAGCATGGTGCATAGCATCGGCATCGGTTTGCGTTACTAAATCATTGTCTAATGCAAAGTTAATCGCACCTTCAATATCGAGCGTTGCAGGAATATTACCCTTGCGCTGCCATTGTTTTAAATCTTTGAATTGAGCCTGCATATCGTGCATAGCTAAAAATGCATTTTCCATTACCCCTGTACCTGCGTTTTCATCTACATAACACAAATGAGTTAAGCGATTTCTAAACACACCTGGTTGTGTCATATGCTCGCAAATACGTTGTGCAATTTCATCGCTTGGTTTTTCGTAATGATTACCAATTGGAAATACAATACGCTTAAGCACAAAATTAATAATCGGGTTTGAGAAATTTTTGAAAAAACCATCAAACGCTTGGCCAATTTCAAATAACGATGTTTCTATCGCATATTTAACAAAAGGTAAGTCTGCTTGTTGACGACCTTCGTCTTCGTAGCGTTTTAAAACCGTAGAAGCTAAATACAACTGACTTAATACATCACCTAATCGGGCAGATATCATCTCTTTGCGTTTGAGCTCACCACCTAACATTAACATGGCTACGTCAGTACAAATAGCCAAGCCTCTGCTCATTCTGCTTAGGTGCTTGTAGTAAACTGCGGTTTCGCCGCCAACAGGCGCTTTTGCAAAGTAACTACGTGTTAAACCATGTATAAATGCCATGCTGGCATTACTTACAGCAAATAATATATGGTTCATTAATAAACCATCAAATTGATTCAAAGCAGCATCGTCGTCTTCAAGTGCAGCGGCCTCCATTTCTTTTAGAACAAAGGGATGACAACGGGTCGCTCCTTGGCCAAATATCATTAAATTTCGAGTTAAAATATTTGCGCCTTCTACCGTAATAGATACCGGTATTCCCATATAACCATGTGCCAAATAGTTATTTGGCCCCACCTGAATGCCTTTGCCTGAATGAATATCCATCGCATCATTCATTACTGTACGACCCATTTCAGTCATATGGTATTTGGCAATAGCGGTGACAACCGAAGGGCTAAGTTTTAAATCGATTGCGCCAGCCGTCATTAACCGACATGACTCTAGCGTGTAAGTCAAGCCACCAATGCGAGCAAGCGCTTCTTGCACACCTTCAAATTGCCCAATAGATACACCAAATTGCTGGCGAACTACGGCATATGCTGAAGTCATTTTAGCCGCTAAGTGACCGGTTGCAGCACTTAAAGCCGGCAGCGAAATACCACGCCCTGCACTTAAACACTCCACCAGCATGCGCCAGCCACGCCCCGCACACTCTTGCCCACCAATAATCCAGTCAAGCGGAATAAACACGTCTTTACCATAAGTTGTACCGTTCATAAATGCCATATTAAGTGGGTAATGACGCTCACCTGTTTTAACTCCTGGGTGATCGGTTGGAATAAGTGCGCACGTAATACCAAGCTCTTTTTCGTCTCCTAATAAACCATCGGGGTCATACATTTTAAAAGCAAGGCCTAATACTGTGGCAACGGGTGCAAGGGTAATGTAACGTTTTGACCAGTTTAAACGCAGGCCAATTACTTCTTCACCATTGTGCTCTCCTTTACATACAACGCCAGAGTCTGGAATGCTACCGGCATCAGAGCCTGCTTCTGGGCCTGTAAGTGCAAAGCATGGAACATCTTCACCATTGGCAAGCGTTGGTAACCAGCGGTCTTGTTGCTCTTTAGTACCGTAATGCAGCAATAGCTCACCCGGCCCTAAACTATTTGGCACCATTACGGTAACCGCCGCAGTTAAACTCTTGGTCGAAATTTTTGAAACAATGGTTGAATTAGCAATCGCCGAAAACTCTCGTCCACCAAACTTTTCAGGAATGATTAATGCAAAAAAACCTTCTTTTTTTAAGTAATCCCACACTTCTTTTGGCAAGTCTTTGTCTTTTTGCACTATTTGGTAATCATCTAGCATCGCCATTAGGGTCTCAACCTGATTAGCCATAAATGCGTTTTCTTTTTCGCTCAATTCTGGCTTTGGAAAATTGTGTAATTTTTTCCAATCAGGGTTACCACTAAATAGTTCTCCATCCCACCAAACATCGCCTGCTTCCATAGCCTCTCGCTCTGTTTGCGAAAGCGGTGGAAGTACTTTTTTAAACATTTTAAACGTGGGTCTACTGATCAGGTTTAAACGGATATCTTTAACGGCAAAAATAACCACTATAACAACCAGTAAAATGATAAATACCGACATGCCTACATTCCTTTAACATTAGAAATTAATAACCTAAGTATGACCCATCTTAGTTTAAATACAATCATTGCAAATACGCTGCCTACTAAGCCTGTAAATTGGGTAATAAAGAATAAACTAGTCTGTAATTATTAATTTTGATATGGGTAAAGCAACTAACAAATAAAACGTATAGGCCTTAATAATACAAAAGCCCGCTGCATGAGCGGGCTTATATTTTAATTAAGCTGAAAACTTAAATTGCGTTATTAATTAAAACTGAAAACGCATGTTTGCAAAGTAAGCATCATTATCAGAGTCATCGGCATTGTTCTCGTAACCTACTTTAAGGCCAATATTTTTGTTAATGAAGTGCTGAGCACCAAAGCTGTAGGTATCTTGTTTATCGTAGCTTGCAAATACAGAAGTCGCTTTTGAGAAATAGTAATTCGTTTCTGCCACCCATTGGTTTTCAGCATCATCAATGCTTTCGTATTTACCTTCAAATGTTAAGTAGTTACCTTGCTGTAAATCAATAAAGTATTTAGCAGCAACGGCGCGGTAATCAAAATCATCATCCGCAGTAACAGTTACACCAATGTAATCGGTACTGTTAAGCATATGGTTATACGCTAAATCGAATAAAGCGAAGTCTTCGCCATCTTTATTTTCAACTAGAGTCACTTTTGCAAGCAAATCTGGGTTAAAAAAGTAACCGCCTGAAATTGTATATGCTTCGTTATGATTGCCAACATCAAGGTTTGTGTATGATGCACCAATAACAAATTCATTAATAAAGTACTCACCACCAACTAACGTTGCATCGCTAAAGTCGTCATCAGCGTATGCGCCGTAAATGTTGCTTTGTTTATTAATGTATTCAAATTGGTCGTACGGGCCTAATGTTTTTTTAGGTGATAGGTAATAAATAGAATCTACAGCAACGGTATCGTTATTGTCGCTGTCTTTGTAACTTAAGTTACTGATTGAGTTATAGCTGTCTGCAGCAGCCGCAGTGCTAGATAATAAAATGCTTGAAATAATAACTGCTAATTTTTTCATTGTAAGACTTCCCTATGTACATTGCGTTTTATGCTTTAGCTAAATTACTAAAGTGGGCACATGCTAACGCCGGGAAACTGAATGAAAACTTAATTAAACCATTGTATTTGTTGAGTTAATTGTAAGGAGGTGTAAGAAACTGTAAAATTAAAGTAGTTGCAACATTTAGTCAACAACTACTTAAAGTAGTTGTACAATTATAGAGCGTGTTGGCTAATTACTCTATAAACCTCATTAATGTTATCGCCTGCTTTAAACTCTTTTGTAAGTGGCGTTGGGTCAGAGCCAATCCAAATTTTAAGTTCAGCATCCAAATCAAAGTGCCCTGCACTCTCTTTGCTAAACTTGGTAATTTTAGAGTAAGCAATACTCACCATTTCCATTTTAGAACCAGTTACACCTTGCTTATCAATTAAAATTAAGCGCTTATTAGTAAAAATGAACATATCGCGAATAACTTTATAGGCTTTTTCGACGTGCTCACCCTCAATTAATGTATTAGCGAGTACTTTTTCTAAATCAGAATCATCAACTTCGCTTGCGTTACCCATTAATCCGCTTAATAAACCCATTATACTTTCTCCTGTTTAAAAATTTGATTTTCTAATGTATGGCCATTAACCAATTGCCTGTATTGCCAATTATGTTGGTGGCAAAACTGTAATAGTGCAATATCAAGTGCCTGCTCAGATTGTGTGTATTCAATAACATACTCTTTGTGTTGGCTCATATAAACAGAGCTTACACCATTGAGTAACTGTAACTGTTGCTCAACGTTTTCATACATCTCGTTTAGCATTAATGTGTAAAAGTGTTTGTCGGTTTGATTTACTTTTGTTTGGTGCTCACTCAATACGCCTTTATCTAAATGCAGCACTTGGGAACATAACCGCTCAAGCTCAGTTAAATCGTGCGAACTTAAAATAAAGGTTGCTTCAGAGCTCAACGTTGACACCAACTCACGTACTTCTCTGGCATGAATAGGATCAAGTCCTGCGGTTGCCTCATCTAGCATAACAATTTGCGGCGAACCAATAAGAGCCTGAGCTATAGTTACACGTTTGCGCATACCATGAGATAAATCACCTGCACGGTTTTTAGCAATTTCACGCAGCCCAACTAAATCAAGCACGCGTAATGCTTCTGTTTGGCTTTGCTTGGTACTCATACCTTGTAATTTGGCATAAAAAGCAAGTTGTTTATCTATATTAAAACGCGGATCGAGCTGCGCATCTTGTGGTAAAGCACTGACCTTATTAAATAATGCGGCACTGCCGGGTTTATGGCCGAGTATTTCAAGCTCACCATTGCTGGGCGCTATATAGCCGCATAACAAACTAAATAATGTCGTTTTACCCGCACCATTTGGGCCAACTAGAGCAACAGGAGCACCTTGCTCAATTTCAAAGTTCACATTATTAAGCGCAAGTTTAGACCCATACGACTTACTTAAATTACGCCCTGTAATTAATGGATTCATAGTGAGCTCCTTGCAAAAATACGTTGAGCCACTGCCAGTAACACAGCAGTTTGTACAAGTGGTATTCCCACGGCACTTAATAATGGCAGGTTTTGACCGGCGAGTTGCTCTATTTGTACACCCGGGAATAAATAATCTAGCGCGCTTAATGCAGGTATTTGCCACTGTAGTAAACCCACTACAATTCCACCCGCTGTAAAATATAAAATAGCGAGTACAATTGATAACCGCGATGAACGTGCAAAAGTATTAATTAAAGTCATTAACGCCACAAACGGTGCAAATGTAACTATAAGAATTGAAAATATTGACACAGCGCGGCCAACACCCCCTACCAACAAACTCGGATCGCGATACCCTAATACCGCTAATGTGGCCACAAGAGTAATTGCGACCAAACACGTTAATACAGCTAATTGCCCTATAAACCGGCCAAACAAAATTTCAAATCGGGTTGAACGCAATGATAAAAACCTAAGTGTACCGCGCTCTCTGTCACCCACTGTTTGGTCACTACAAATAAATAAACTAAACACAGGAAAACTGTACAAAGCAATTAACCAATACATAGCAAACTCGGCTTCAGGCCAATCAAGAAGTTTACTCAAGCCAATTGAGCCTGAAATATCGCGGGCTATTTGCTCAAAGTTTGGGGAGCTAATAATGCTCACCGCTTGCCCTATCGGGTAGCGTAAAATAATTAACCAAACAAGTGCAAATGCCGCCAGGGCTATAAGCCCACGTTTAGTTAAAAACATACGTACAAGCTCAAATCCCGCTATTTGCGTTAATCGCCCTACGTTTATTGGTAATGGTGTTGCCATTGACTATCCTTAATGACGTTGCTAATGCTTTAGTTCAAAGCCTAATATAACTACCCTAAGTGTAAACACCTTGAATTACCAGCAAAAAAAAGCCCACTAAGAGTGAGCTTTGTAACAAACCATTTAAATGTAACAAGCGCAGAGTTATAAATGCTGCTTGTATACCTCAAGCGCTTGGCTTAAATCAGCTAATAAGTCGTCGATATCTTCAAGGCCAATATGCAATCTAATAACCGGTCCTAAATCCCACCCGGTGGTTGAACGCAGTCCTTTCATTGTTAAGTTAGCGGTAACTAAACTTTCAAAGCCACCCCACGAAAAACCCATTTTAAAATGCTGAAGGCTATCTAAAAATGCATCTATCGCTTTTTGATTCCCTGTTTTCATAACTATTGAAAACAACCCATTACTGCCATCAAAGTCGCGCTTAAAAAACGCATGCCCAGGGCAGCTTTCAAATGCAGGATGGCGAATATGATCAACTAACTCATGTTGCTCAAGCCATTTTGCCACCTCTATCGCCGCCTTTTCATGCTGATTTAAACGCACGCTCATCGTGCGTAAACCGCGCAGTGCTAAGTATGCATCGTCAGCACTTGTACACTGGCCTAATAAGTAAGAATGCTCGCGCAGCGTTGGCCAATATTTTTTATTAGCCACTGCAACCCCCATCATTACATCCGAATGACCAACAATGTACTTTGTTGCCGCCTGAATACTAATATCGACGCCATGCTCAAGCGGTCGGTAATGAAGACCGTTTCCATAGGTGTTATCCAGCATGGTCATCACATTATGTTCTTTGGCTACGTTTACCATGGCTGGGACGTCTTGAATTTCCATCGTTATGGAGCCAGGAGATTCTAAAAATAACACCTTGGTATTTGGCTTAATATAATCTTTTATACGTGCACCAATTGTTGGCGGATAATAAGTAGTGGTAATACCTAGGCCTGCTAAAATTTTATCGCAAAAATCGCGAGTAGGCTCATATGCATTATCAACCATTAAAATATGGTCGCCACTTTTTAAAAACGACAATAACGCTTGGCTAATTGCAGCAGCCCCACACGGATAAAGTGCACACCCTTCACCGCCTTCTAAATCGGTAATGGCTTCTTGTAATGCAAAGTGGGTGGTAGTGCCACGACGCCCATAAAAGAGGGTTTTATCGCCACGCTTCTTCGCTGCTTCTTTAAGTTCTGCAACCGAATCAAATACCACCGTTGATGCGCGCTGCACAACGGGGTTTACTACACCATGGGTGTAAGCTTTTTTGCGCCCAGATGACACAAGCTGAGTATTTTTATTACTGTTACTCGACATGGTTATTCCTTATGGATTAGTACGCCAATGTTCAATTAAATAGCGAGAAATAGAATCAGTACGAGGTAGTTTTAAATGCTCGCCTTCGTCATGCCAATTACCAAAGTTTGCCAAATCTTCACGGCTAAACCACTTAGCATCGTCAAGTTCGTCCTTATCTACGTTAATTTGCTCAGACGTTGCTTTAGCAAAAAAGCCAAGCATGATAGATGAAGGAAATGGCCATGGCTGAGACGCCACATAGGTTACGTCATCAACGTCAATCCCTGCCTCTTCTTTTACCTCACGGGCAACAGCTTGCTCTAAAGTTTCACCTGGGTCTACAAAGCCGGCTAATGACGAATACATTCCTGTAGGCCACACTGCTTGGCGGCCAAGCAAACATCGCTCAATGCCATCGGCAAACGTTTTAGTTACAACCATAATTACCGCAGGGTCGGTACGAGGAAAGGTGGGGTGTTTACAGCGCTCGTTTTCACATAAACGAGAATGTCCCGCTTCAACTAAGTGGTTTTTACTGCCGCAACGTCCACAAAAACGATGCGTTGCATGCCAATAGCACAACCCGCGTGCAAGCGCAGCAATAGACCCCTCTTTTATATCAACAAGCGGCCCCTGTTTACGAATATCCATAAACTCTGCGCCACTTATTATGGGGGTAAGTGTTGTGTCATCAATAGTAGATACATCGAGGGCAAACACCCCCTGCTGTGTGGTGTTGAAGCCTAAAAATAGCGCATTGGTTAAGTTTAGCTGTGCAATTTTCTCGTACGGTAAAAACTTTATTTGAGGCGTATTTTTAATAAATAATGTCTCGTTGTTTTTTACCAAAAGCCACACGCTTTGCGACGACAATTGACCTTTTAGCCATATTGGGTCTTTTCGCACATTGGAGCATCTATCAAGCGGCATATCACTGTAGTTGAGCATGTAAATCCTTAATTACTCGTCATCGCTTAAAATTAACATAACCACATAGTAAACCCAATTGATTACAACAATAAAAAAAGCCTATATTAGGTTTAAATGAACTATATGGGCTTTGTATTAAAAACTCTCATGTTGCAGGCACTTAGCCTCTGTTTTTTAAGCTTTAAAGTAATAAACTATCATCAATCAAATGAAACTGTTCTGCACTTTGCTTAAGTACTTCGGCGGTTAACTTATCTGCCCCGTATACATCACACGGCACATTATATTGATTTTTTAAATGAGCAAGTAACAGTGCAAAATCGCCATCGCCCGATAGCAAAATTACTTTGTCGAGATTTTTTCCATGCTCTAACATATCTATCGTTATGCCTACATCCCAGTCGCCTTTTGCACTGCCATCTCGGCGCTGAATAAACGGCTTTAGTTTTACCTCAAACCCAATCGCTCTCAAAATATTCTGAAACTGATTTTGCTTTTCATCTCCACGATAAATAGCGTAAGCAAACGCACAATCTATTTCGTACTGCTCCTGGATAACTCGCCAAAAAGCATTGTAATCAAAGTTTTTGCTATAGCTTTCTCTACACGTGTAATAAATATTTTGTACGTCAACAAATATACCTACACGCGGTTTGATGTTTTGCTGCGAGTTAAATGAAGTCATGTAATGCCCTAGTTAGAATAATAGCCATAGCCAAATAATTTAAACTCAGTGTACCTTGCTATTTGCTTTTAAGTAACCTAAATTAGTTACATAACGCTATGTAACCATTTTTGGTTACATTTTAAAAAGTAACTAATTTGGATTGTTATGATTGGTGTGATCAGCGGCGATATTATTAAATCGCAAACTATTCCTAAACAGCAATACGATGCCATGCTTTATGAGCTAGAGCAAAGTTTACGTTGTGTATCGGGCGAGAGTACACTTTGGAATATTTATCGAGGCGACTCTTTTCAATTACAAATAAATAACCCTGAGTATTTGTTTAAGCATGCCGTTTTAATTTATTTATATTTGAAGGCATCAGGGTACGAAGTCAGACAAAGTATGGCTATTGGGGAAATAGATAACCCGCGCAATGATATAAAAACAGCTACAGGTTCAGCATTTACTCTTTCGGGTCATGGCCTTGATAAAATAGCCAATCAACGGTTTTTATTTAATACGCCTCCTCAAAACATCCATGAAAGTTTAAACCTTAATTTAGCCTTTGCTGATGTACTCCTTACTAAAATAACACAAAAACAAGCCAATGCTTTGTACGCCTATTTAACCAGTACAGATAATAGCCATGCAGCTTTAGCAAAAGATCTTAAAACCAGCAGAGAAAACGTAACTAAGCTACTTAATTTAGCCCATTACCAACTTATCGAACGATTTTTAGAGCATGCGAGCAACATTATAAAAAATATAAATCAAGGGAGATGCTAATGGCTTTTTCGCTTTTACTCGTAGCCCTAATTATTGGCCATTTATTGGCTGATTTTTACTGGCAACCCATGAGCTGGGTTAACGACAGAAACTCCCGCCACTTCAAGGCAACTAAACTGTATTTTCATGTATTGGTTCATGGGGTCACTAGCGCAATAATTATTAGCGCGTGGGAATACACTTATGGCTGGCAACAAATTAGCAGTATTGTAATAGCAACCGCCGTTATTATGCTTAGTCATTACGCAATTGATATAGCCAAATCTTACTCAAGCAAAGGTGTCGTGCCCTTTTTAATGGATCAACTTGCCCACATAGCCGTAATAATCTACTTAAGCGTATGGCTGAGCGATAATACACACTTTTTAGACACCCTATATTCACTTGTCACTAACCCAAATGTGTTGTGGGTTGTGTGCGGTTATTTAATTATTTTAAGCCCAAGTGCAGTATTTATTAGAATGATGCTAGAGCGTTTAACGGGTAACTTTAGCAGTAAAGGCAGCTTAGTACTTGCAGGGCAAAGTATTGGCATGTTGGAGCGCGTGTTAATGCTGAGCTTTATTTTACTCGATCAATTTGCGGGTGTTGGATTTTTATTAGCGGCTAAGTCGGTCTTTAGGTTTGGCGATTTAAGCGCCAGTAAAGATAAAAAGCTCACCGAATACGTAATGTTAGGCACACTACTTAGCGTAAGTGTAACTTTGTTTGTAGGTTTAATGGTAAAGTATTTAATACATTAAAAAACGCGCTACCGTTTAAAGTAAGCGCGTTTTTATTAAAACTAACTAAACCTAGTTAGTCATTATTATTTGGACGGCGACGGCGCTGACCGTTTCCGCCTACCGACTGACGCTTTGCCCAAGGGTTTTGTGCGTTATCATCTTTTTTAGCGGCAGGCTTTTTAGAGCCACCACGGCGAGGGCCAGTACCGTTGCCGCCATTATTTGGCTTTTTACTATTTGGTTTACTGCTATCAGATTTAGGTTTGTTAAAAGGTTGCTTTTTCTTTGGCTTTTTAGCAGGTAATGGGCGTGCATCTAATGCGCGTTCTGCTACTGGGTTTACTGGTTCAAAGCCCTCTTCTTCAGCACGAGGAATAAGCTCACCAATAAAGCGTTCAATACCGTATAAATCGACTGCATCATCAACTGTAACAAACGAAATTGCATGGCCCGATGCACCCGCACGTCCTGTACGGCCAATACGGTGAACATAATCTTCATACACATTTGGTAAGTCGTAGTTAACAACATGCGGAAGCTCAACAATATCAAGGCCACGTGCCACAATATCAGTGGCTACAAGTACACGTACTTCGCCACTTTTAAAACCATCTAACGCTTTAACACGTGCGCCTTGTGATTTATTACCATGAATAGCTGCGCCTACGATATCGTCGCGCTCAAGTTGCTTAACCAAACGGTTTGCACCGTGTTTAGTGCGGCTAAATACTAAAACTTGCTGCCAATCGTTACTACGAATTAAATGACTTAGTAAAGCTGTTTTACGGCCTTTATCTACCGCGTAAACGCTTTGCGTTACACTTTTAGCTGTGGTGTTTTTTGCAGCGACTGAAATTTCAACCGGATCGTTTATTAATCCTTTAGCTAACGCTCGGATATCATCTGAAAACGTTGCCGAAAACATGAGGTTTTGGCGCTTAGCAGGCATTTTAGCAATAATGCGTTTAATGTCGTGAATAAACCCCATGTCGAGCATGCGGTCGGCTTCATCTAAAACGAGCACTTCTACGCTATCAAACTTAACGGCATTTTGATTATGTAAATCAATTAAACGCCCAGGCGTTGCCACTAAAATATCGACACCTTTACGAAGGCGCTGCATTTGCGGGTTAATTTTAACCCCACCATACACAACAAACGAACTCACGTTTGAATGCTTAGCGTACTCTTCAACGTTTTCGCTTACCTGAAGTGCAAGTTCACGTGTAGGCGCTAAAATAAGCGCACGTACATGGTTACTTTTTGCTTTTGGGCCCGTAGATAAACGTTCGATAAGTGGAAGCGTAAAACCCGCTGTTTTACCTGTGCCAGTTTGTGCTGCCGCCATTACATCGCGACGCTCTATAATTGCAGGAATTGCTTGAGCCTGAATTGGCGTTGGCGTTTCATAGCCCTTTTCTAAAACCGCATTAACTAAAGACTGTGATAAACCTAGACCTTCAAAACTCATATAAACTCTCTTTTAAATAAGGCCAAAGTGGCCAGTTGCGCGCATTATACCTGTCGTGGGCTAGAATGCATGCCATTATTTACTTTGCACTCAATTGAAGCCATGTATTACTAAGCTTAAAACGCAAAAAACGGCTAAAAGCCGTTTTTTGTTAATGCTTAAAAACCTAGAAGTAAGGCTTAATTAAGCTTAGGCATTACTTAACACCTAGCTCGCGTAAACGTTCTTGCAAGTAGCTATCTGCGGTGTAACGCTCTGAAAGTACAACATCTGGCCGCGGGTGTAAAAACAGCGGTAATGAAATACGCGACTTAGTAGACGCTTTGCCCGTTGGATTAATAACTCGGTGAATAGTAGACGGGAAATAACCGCCTGATGCTTCTTGCAGCATATCGCCAATGTTAATAATTAAGCTACCAAAATCACATGGTACATCTAACCAACCGCCGTCTGTTTTTTGAACTTGTAAGCCCGGCTCGTTTGACGCTGGTAATACAGTTAGTAAGTTGATGTCGCCATGTGCAGCTGCGCGAATTGCGCCTGGCTCTTCATCACCTGTCATTGGTGGGTAATGTAGAATACGTAGCAATGTTTGATCAGAGTCTGCAATCATGTCTTTTAGATCAATCGAAAACTTAGCACGCACATCGGCAGGCGCCTCAGCTTGAACCCAGCTTAAAAGTGTTGCAGCAAACTCGTTTGCTAAGCGGTAGTACTCACGCACGTCAGCTTCAAGTTCGGCAGGTACACGCCCTTTTGGATAAACATGAAAGTACTCTTTTATGTCTTTAACGGTAAAGCCTTTAGCTACTTCAGACACTGAAGGCGGAAAGTAACCGTCTTGTGTTTCTTTAGAGTATAAAAAGTCGTGCTTTTGCTCTGAGTTAAAAAAGTCTTGCCAGTTTTTGTAAATAGACTCAACTAAAGACTGTGGAATTGGGTGATTTTTTAAAACACCAAATCCAGTATTTCTTAACGATTCAACAAATTGTGCAGCCGCATCGGGAGCTTTATAATCAACAGTAGGTAATTGCATTGTACGTTCCAGTGAATAGGTTATTTGAAGTTAGGTACTTCAAGTACTTTTATGTATATAAAGTAGCAAGGACTTCATTATAGCGCCATGCGAGGATAGACAAACAGCCCCAAAAACATAAGGACATATGTCCGCAAAGCGCCCCCATCAAAGGGTGCGTTGATCAAGATCAATAAATAAAAGCGATTGAATTTGCACACATTGATGCATATGTATGGTCTAGTATTACAACGTATTTTATTTGTTCAAAAAGGCGACCCATGCGACAAAAAGTATCTTTTAAAAGTGGTAATTTAGAACTTGCCGGACAACTTGAATTCCCCGATGGTGAAGTAAAATTTTATGCCCTCTTTGCCCATTGTTTTACCTGCGGTAAAGACATTGCAGCAGCAACACGTATTAGTCGTGCTTTAACACAGCAAGGAATCTCTGTACTTCGTTTCGATTTTACCGGCCTAGGCAACAGCGATGGCGACTTTGCAAACAGTAACTTTTCATCGAACATTCAAGACTTAGTATCTGCTGCTGATCATTTGCGAGCGCACTTTAAAGCACCGCAATTACTCATTGGTCACAGTTTAGGGGGTGCCGCAGTGCTTGCTGCTGCACAATATATTCCTGAGGTGACAGCTATTACAACCATTGGCGCACCGTCAGATGCACAACATGTAGCACATAATTTTGAAGCCCATTTAGATGAAATAAACGCAGCTGGCGAAGCAAAAGTGAGTTTAGCTGGCCGTGAATTTACCATTAAAAAGCAATTTATAGACGATATAGCTAAATACGATAAAAGCCACATAAGTAAACTTAAACGCGCTTTATTAGTCATGCACTCACCGGTTGATACAACCGTAAATATTACTGAAGCTGAAAAAATTTACGCATCCGCTAAGCATCCAAAAAGCTTTATAAGTCTAGATAACGCTGATCATTTACTTACTAATAAAAACGATGCCAACTACGCGGCAACAATTATTGCACATTGGGCAAACCGCTACGTAAATTACGCATAAGGAAAACTTACCATTACGCGCTGCTAAAACGGCGCGTTAACCTGCTAATTTATAAACTTAGCAACTTCTTTACTCATTCTATCAACCAACCAGTTAGGACCACTATCATACATATCGTTATGGCGCGATTTTTCTATACGTAATTGAGTAACCGGAAACTCACTCAACTCTTTTTCGCTTAAGAGCACACCGGCATCTGCCGGGTAATCACTACCTCTAAGGGTAAGTACACGAATATCTTTATTACGAGGCAGTAACATGCGGCGATGATCAAGCGTAATTAAATCACTGACTTCATCAGGATACATTGCAGCATACAAGGCTGAAATATCTCCACCATTAGAATGACCAAATAAAGTGAGCTTTGAAAAATCATACTCTGTGTATTTGGCTGCTAATTTATTGACTAAAAACTTAAGGGTGACCACACCGCGGTGCCAGTTCTCCATGCGAGTTGCCATATAAGGTGGATGCACATTTAACATAGGATCTGTTTTTAATTCATGGCCCACTGCAATGGCTACATAGCCTTGTTTGTTAAATTCATCACTGGCAAAAGTATAGCTATTGTGACCCATACCATACCCTGCATTAATAAAGGCAACTGGGCATTTATTTTGTTTGCTGCATTTAACGTTATTTGTTGGCAACGAAATGCTAACTGGGATCTCACGATCACGGCTAATGTCTGTAATATATGTTTCGCTGGCATAGGAGCTTACACTTGTGAAAAGAAGTGTGAGGTAAAAAAGTGTTTTATGCATATTACTTAACGTATTGTTTATTATAATTAATGCGGGTTAGTTTAGGCGTTTTATACTATTAATGACAGCCTTAAAAGTAATAGTAGTCTGTGTGGTTATACCAAATTTATTTACATTTAAATTGCAGGTTAATAAATGTTGAAAAAGACTAACAGCCGCAAACGCAAAATTGTGCGATAATAGAGGCAATTGTTCCAATATACTCAGTAAAAGATCCAATACATGAAATCATACAGCACCATTGAACAGCGCATTGAAATTCTAGAAGAAAAGTTAGCCTTAATTAATGATGAAATTAGCACATTAAAGACACCCGCTAAAAACAACAATGAACGCATTATATTTAAGTTTATTGAAACCGGCAGTACAGGTAAAACAAAGGACTTTGTTCGTGAATTAGGAATTAAATCGCCGCGTGATGGACTGTTTTCATCAGGTGATGTTACTGCTTTAATTAAAAATGGCGCTGACGATATTTCGCCGGCGTTACTAGCAATTGCTAGGCAACTAGCCAGTGCACGCAATAAAAATGGCCCTAGCCGATAATTAAACAACGCATGTAACGTTTAGAAGCTTAGGCATCGTCTTTGCTTCTAATGTTTTAGTTACACTTTTTACTTAACGCTTTCCTCTTCACAATTATCAATGGCTGTAGTCGCCTCTCTCTGGCAAATCTTTTCTTAGCGCAAGCACTGCAATATAAATAAGCCCAAATAATGGAAATAATGCTAAGCACCCGCCTACAAAAGCTAAAACACCTGGGCTGGTGCTTTTTCGCTTGCCAATTTTGTAGCTAATAAGCGCAAAAATAGGAATACAAAATAAGATGAAAAATGTTAAAAACTCGCCAAATAAAGTGAGATTAATTGACATGGGAATTCCTTTTCATAGTGGTTAAATTATAGTCTGCGCTAAATTTAACCACAAAAAAACCCTTAAGCAAACAACTTAAGGGTTTTAAATTCAATGCTGTAAACTCAGCTCAAATTACTCTTCGCTAGCGGCTGATTTTTCTACCACACTTATTGCAAGCTCAGTTAACGAATCATTATTCGCTTTGCTTGGTGCGTCGGTTAATAAACAAGATGCTTGTGTAGTTTTAGGGAAAGCAATAACGTCACGAATGTTATCTGTTCCGCATAAAAGCATAACTAAACGGTCTAGACCAAATGCTAAACCTGCATGTGGCGGTGTACCGTATTTAAGGGCATCAAGTAAAAAGCCAAATTTGTCTTGTTGCTCTTGTTCATCAATTCCTAAAATTCTAAATGCTGCTTCTTGCATATCTGCATTATGTATACGTACCGAGCCACCGCCCACTTCGTAGCCGTTTAATACCATATCGTAGGCATCTGAGATAGCCGCTGCAGGGTTTGCTTCAAGTTCACTTGCACTAATATCTTTTGGTGCAGTGAACGGATGGTGCACAGCATGTAATGTGCCTTCGTCATCTTCTTCAAACATTGGGAAGTCTACAACCCAAAGTGGTGCCCAGCTATCTAAATTAGTGATTTCTAGATCTACACCAATTTTAAGGCGTAGTGCACCCATAGCTTCATTTACTGTGTTGCGCTTATCTGCACCAAATAAAATGATATCGCCCGTTTGTGCATTAGTACGCTCAAGTAACTGTGTGATCACATCTTCGTTTAAGAATTTAGCGATTGGCGATTGCACGCCTTCAACGCCTGCATCACGGTCGTTTACTTTCATCCATGCTAAGCCTTTAGCACCGTAAATACCAATAAACTTAGTGTAATCATCAAGTTGCTTACGCGAAAGCTTAGCGCCACCCGGTACTGTTAATACAGCAACACGGCCTTTTTCGTCGTTTGCAGGGCCTGAGAATACTTTAAACTCAACATCTTTCACTAAATCAGCAACGTCTACTAATTTCATTGGGTTACGTAAGTCTGGCTTATCAGAACCGTATAAACTCATCGCTTCGCTGTAAGGCATAATTGGGAAGTCGCCTAAGTCAACGTTGAGTAACGATTGCCACATTTCACGGATCATTTTTTCAGTCATACCACGTACTTGATCCGAGCTCATGAACGAGGTTTCTAAATCTATTTGAGTAAATTCAGGTTGGCGATCGGCACGTAAATCTTCATCACGGAAACATTTAACAATTTGGTAGTAACGATCAAAGCCTGACATCATCAACAATTGTTTAAATAATTGTGGCGATTGCGGTAATGCGTAAAAGCTGCCTTTATGCACACGGCTTGGTACTAAGTAATCGCGTGCACCTTCTGGCGTTGCTTTTGTAAGTACCGGTGTTTCGATGTCTAAAAAGCCGTTTTCATCTAAAAAGCGACGAACAAAGCTGCTTGCTTTAGCGCGTAATTTAATGCGGTCGCTCATTTCTAAGCGACGAAGGTCTAAGTAGCGGTACTTTAAGCGGCGCTCTTCAGAGTTTGTTTGGTTAAAATCAAGCGGCAATGGCTCTGAGCGGTTGATAATTGTAAGCTCGGTGCCTAAAATTTCCACTTCGCCTGTTGCCATATCTTTATTTACTTGGCTTTCTGGGCGAGCACGTACAACCCCTTTTAACTGAACACAAAATTCTTGGCGAAGCTTGTTCGCTGTATCCATAAGTCCTTCAACTTCTGGATCGAATACAACTTGTACTAAACCTTCTCTATCGCGTAAATCGACAAAGATAAGTCCACCAAGGTCACGTCGTTTGTTGATCCAGCCACATAGTTCAACTTCTTGATCTACGTGAGTTTTATTTAGCTGTCCGCAGTATATAGAGCGCATAGTTTTCCTGTCAGATAAAAGGCTTCAACGGTAAAAATTATTTGTTTTTATAGGCGCATAATTTAAAAAAGAGCTACCACACTTCAAATAAAGCCGTAAGCAATCTAAAAATATTCAAATTAAGCCCTGCATTATACCCAAGTAGGTTGAAGATGCTAGGCGTGTTTGGTGTGTTGGTGTTAATTTAAAGCAGGCGCTGTTGGTATTTGCTACACTGGCGCCACGATGTAATTTATCAGCTATTTCTTATGTTATATATTGGATGCCCTCAGTGGTCTAGCAGTGCATGGAAAGGCAATTTATTTTCAAGCCAATGTAAAAACGCCGACATGCTAAGCCAATACGCACAGCATTTTAATTCGGTAGAAGGTAACACCAGTTTTTACGCCGACCCATCACCTAGTACTGTTTTGCGCTGGGCACAAAGCGTACCTGACGATTTTAGATTTACCTTTAAATTTCATCGCCGTTTTAGCCATGAGCTAGCGCTTAGCAACGTACAAATAGAGCTTACCGACTGGCTTACATTATTTGCCCCTTTACTCGAAAAAACAGGGCAAATAATGCTGCAACTACCCAAAGCATTTGGCCCAAACGATTTACCCAAATTGGCGCAATTTATTAGCTTGCTCCCCAAAGAGCTTACTTACGGTGTAGAGGTTCGTCATATTGAATTTTTCAAAAAAGGCGAAGCCGAGGTAGCACTTAATCAGTTATTAATAGCAAATAACATAAATCGTATTTCAATGGATACACGGGCGCTTTTTGCAGTAAAGCCAACCACCGAAGCGCTAATAGACGCCCAACAAAAAAAACCTCACTTACCAGTACATGCAATAGCTACTGGCTCGCAGCCTATGGCGCGGTTTGTAATCGCTGATTTACAAAACGACTATCAAGCCTTTTATAAACCGTGGCTGAGTAAAGTAAAACAATGGCTTGATGAGGGTAAATCCCCTTATGTGTTTTTTCATACAGCCGATAATCGTGAGTCGCCACTACTTGCACGTCAATTTTGTAAAGATCTTGGGTATAATCACCCAGTACTCAACCCGTTCAGCGGCGAAAAAGAAGCGCAGCAGCACGCCCTGTTTTAAAAATTAAAACAAAAATATAGAGACATAAAAATGAGTGAATACGCCCGTTACTTTACAGGCTACCCTGCAAACATTGTTGAGCAAGTATTAAGCCTAATTAGTAACAACAAGGTTTGTGACTACTTACTTAAAAAGTACCCGCACGCGCACACCATAACCACCGATAAACTACTTTATAGCTACGCCACCGAGCTTAAAAAGCAGTATTTAAAAAACGCTCCACCATTTGGCCGTGCGGCGTTTAAAAAACAAGGTGATATGGTTACCAACGCATTGGGTACGCACACCTATCGTATGCAAGGCAAAACCCGTAAACACGATTTAGCCATAAACAGCGATTTACTGCGCGCCCCCGAGCCTTTATTAAAAGCGCTGGTTGTGCACGAGCTCGCCCATTTTAAAGAAAAAGACCACAACAAAAGCTTTTATAAGCTGTGTTGCCACATGGAGCCACAATACCACCAGCTAGAGTTAGATTTAAGAATTTTTTGTGTGGTGGTGGCGATGGGAGAGAATCCGTACATATAAGCTTTTTTGCACAGAACCTCTTATTAGTAAATAAAACCCCATAAACAATAAAAACGCGATCTAAATCGCGCTTTTATTGTTAATACTTTTTCAATTCTGAAAGCTTTAGACTGACAACTTTGGGTGTTAAAGCCCTAACTCAGCCATAAAGTCGTCATCGGCATCATCTTGCACGGGCTCTTTTTTAGCCTGCGCTTTTTCAGCTTTTTGCTTTGCTTCGTTTTCAATAATGTCGTCAGGGTCAATGGCTTCAATAATGTCAAAATCGTGTAGTTTAATAAACTCTGTTTTATCCATTGCCAGTTCTAGGTAAAAAATATTTTGATTACGTGTAGTAAAAGTAACACGTCGTGCTTGTGGGCGATCCATTGTGGTATCTACCGAAATTTGCACTTGTTTATTAATCGCCATCATTTTTGGCTGATTTTGCGTAATAGAGGTATGTAATTGCTCGCGAACCTTAGAAGTAAAGTCACCTACTATTTGGTTCATTAACTCGCCCATTACGTTTGAAACATCGTCTGACAAGTGACTATGTGCAATTTCTTCTTCTGGCATACCCATGTTGCGCATGTAGTCGCCGTAGATTTCCATTGCAGCCTGCGATGTAAAGTTGGTTACAACAAGCCCTGTAAAGCCGCCATCAAACAATACAAAGCAACCAATGTCTGGTCGCATGCAGGTGCGTGTTATTTTTTGAACCATGGCCGAGTAACTTATTTCGTTACCGCTTGCTGATGAAAGTACCCCTGTCACAGAGTGACAAAGCGTTGCTAGTATATCGTCGGTGCTAATAACTTTACTTTTGCTCATTTAACGTTCTCTTTTGTACTTATTATTCATAATTCTAGCCAACCTACTGAATTTATCACTGACTATCCAGCATAAAATGTTAAAATAACCTTATTATTTTTAAAGAGACTGCCTTCGTGACCATAAAAGACAGTATTTACGCCTCTGAGCAACAAGTAAAAGATTTCAGCTTTGACCAAAATGTGGTTGAAGTATTCCCTGATATGATTCAGCGATCAGTGCCTGGTTATGCCACCATTGTAAGCACTATGGGTAAATTAGCGGGCCAATACGCTCAAAGTAATTCTAACTTGTATGACCTAGGCTGCTCATTGGGCGCGGTTACGCTGAGCATGCGCCGTAATATTCGCACCGATAATTGCAACATTATTGCAGTAGATAACTCACAAGCCATGGTTGAGCGTTGTAAGGTGCATTTACATGGGTTTAAATCGGACGTGCCGGTTACTGTTACCCTTGGCGATATTAACGAGCTTGAAATTCAAAGCGCATCGGTTGTAGCAATGAACTTTACACTGCAGTTTATACCCCATGCACAGCGCCAAGCCGTGCTTGAAAAAATTTACGCTAACTTAAAGCCCGGTGGTGTATTACTACTTAGTGAAAAAATTAAAGCCGAAAACGAGCAGTGCGATAATTTACTGATTGACTTGCATCATGATTTTAAGCGTCATAATGGCTACTCTGAGCTTGAAATAAGCCAAAAGCGCACAGCAATAGAAAACGTTATGCGCCCCGATACACTCAGCACACATATTAATAGGTTAAGTGATATTGGCTTTAGCCAAACACAAGTGTGGTATCAATGTTTTAATTTTTGCTCAATGGTAGCAATTAAATAAAAAGAGTAATTTATGTCTCAATGGTTTAACCAATTTTACGCTGCAATTGCACAAAGCCCACTTAGCCACTGGCTAGAAACGCTACCTGCCCAATTAAAACATTGGCAGTTAGAGGCAAGCCATGGTGATTTACCACAATGGCAAAAAGTGCTTAAAAATTTACCTGAAATAAACACAACTCACGTTGATATAGCCACTAAAGTAGAAATTGGCGCACCAGGGGAAATGAGTGAAGGCCAACAAAAGCAAACTACACACTTATTAAAGCGCATGATGCCTTGGCGAAAAGGCCCATTCAGTGTGCACGGTATTGAAATAAACACCGAATGGCGCAGTGATTGGAAATGGGATCGCCTCCTTCCACATATTGAGCCATTAAAAGGCCGTACAGTGTTAGATATTGGTTGTGGCTCTGGCTATCATTTATGGCGCATGCGCGGAGAAGGCGCCGAGTTTGTAGTGGGTATTGATCCTTCTGACTTATTTTTGTGCCAGTTTCAGGCAATTAAACACTTCAACCCCGACGAAAACGTGCATTTATTACCATTAGGTGTAGAAGCCCTGCCAGAGCTTAAAGCCTTTGATACGGTATTTTCAATGGGGGTGCTTTATCATCGTCGTTCACCAATTGATTTTTTAGCGCAGTTAAAAGCGCAGCTTCGCCCGGGCGGCGAGTTAGTGCTTGAAACCTTAGTTATTGAAGGCGATGAAAACACAGTACTCGTGCCTACCGACCGCTACGCAAAAATGCGCAATGTGTGGTTTATTCCAAGTACTGCTGCATTAAAACTGTGGATGGAGCGCGTTGGCTTTAAAGATGTGCAAATAAAAGATTGCGCAATTACCACGCTTGATGAACAACGCAAAACCGATTGGATGGAAAACGAATCGTTAGTTGATTTTTTAGACCCAACCGACACCAGTAAAACCATTGAAGGCTACCCTGCTCCACTTAGAGCGATACTAACCGCCAAAGCATAGCGGTTAATTTAACGCTTTTAATACTAAAAAAACGCCAACGGGCGTTTTTTTTGTTTATTTAAACAACAAGCAGCGGACAAGTGTCCTTGTTAATTATTTCAAACCTATATTTACGCTAGCCGCGCAGATGCAATTGTTGTAAAATACGCGCGTTTCTAAGCAACCCAAAACAACTATTTTGAGGAAAACCTGTGAGCGAACAAAAACAGTCTCTTAGCTATAAAGACGCGGGCGTAGATATCGACGCTGGTAATGCACTTGTTGAGCGTATTAAAGGCGTAGTTAAAAAAACCCGTCGTCCTGAAGTGATGGGCGGAATTGGTGGTTTTGGCGCACTTTGCGAAATTCCTGAAGGTTATAAACAACCTGTATTAGTAGCGGGTACTGATGGCGTGGGTACTAAATTGCGTATGGCAATTGACCTTAAAAAGCACGATACCGTAGGTATTGACCTAGTAGCTATGTGTGTAAACGATTTAATTGTTCAAGGTGCTGAACCCCTGTTTTTTCTAGATTACTACGCAACGGGTAAACTAGACATAGACACAGCAGCCGACGTAGTAACAGGTATTGGTAAAGGGTGTGAAATTTCAGGTTGTGCCCTAATTGGTGGCGAAACAGCAGAAATGCCAGGTATGTATGATGGTGAAGACTACGACATGGCAGGCTTTTGTACCGGTGTGGTTGAAAAATCAAAAATCATTGATGGTACTAAAGTAGCTGCAGGCGATCAGCTTATTGCCCTTGCCTCTAGTGGCCCACACTCAAATGGTTTTTCTTTAATTCGTAAAGTACTTGAGGTATCTAACGCCGACACCAATCAAGTAATTGATGGTAAAACATTAGGCGAGCATTTATTAGAGCCTACACGTATTTACGTTAAACCTTTACTTGAGTTATTTAAGCACGTTGACGTGCATGCCCTTTCGCACATTACCGGCGGTGGCTTTTGGGAAAATATTCCACGCGTATTACCTGCATCAGCTAAAGCTGTGGTTAAAGGCGATAGCTGGCAGTGGCCAAGTGTTTTTAACTGGTTACAAGAAAACGGTAATATTACTACACATGAAATGTACCGTACATTTAACTGTGGTGTAGGCATGGTTTTGGTTGTTCCTGCCGACAAACTTGAGCAAAGCTTAACTATGCTTAAAGATTTAGGTGAAAACGCTTGGCACCTTGGCGAAATCCAAGATGCAGCACCAGGCGAAGAGCAAGTAGACATTGTAGGTGGTGCTAAGTAATGGCACCTACTCGTCTAGTAGTTTTAATTTCAGGCAGTGGCTCTAATTTACAAGCCATCATTGATGCCTGTGAACGTGGCGAGATAAACGGACATATTGCGGCTGTTATTAGCAATAAAGCAGACGCATATGGCCTAGAACGAGCTAAAAATGCAGGCATTGCAACGCAAGTACTCAGTCATAAAGATTTTGACTCGCGCGAGGCCTACGACGCGCAGTTAATGAACGTTATTGACTCTTTTGAACCAAATCTAGTTGTATTAGCTGGGTTTATGCGTATTCTTACACCTAGCTTAGTGCAAAAATATATTGGAAAAATGTTGAACATTCATCCATCTTTGTTGCCTAAGTACCAGGGGCTGAATACCCACCAAAGAGCAATTGATGCAAAAGACGATGTTCATGGCGTAAGTGTTCACTTTGTAACTGAAGAATTAGACGGTGGTCCGGTCATTCTTCAAGCGCAAATACCTGTACTCAAGGATGATACAGCAGACACATTAGCAAAACGCGTGCACGAACAAGAGCATATAATTTATCCTTTGGTGGTCAAATGGTTCAGTGAACAAAGACTTACTATGGAAGCAGATTATGCGGTTCTTGACAAAAAACAACTTCCTGCACACGGCGCGCACTACCCACAATAAAAAAATAAGCGCCCTAATGCTATGTGCGGGCGCTTTACTTCCAACAAGCCTTATTGCAGGCGAATTGACTCAATACGAAGCCAAGTATGATATTTTGCGTAAAGGCAGCAATCACGGCACGGCAGTTCGTTCTCTTAAAAAGCTTGATGATGAAAATTATGAATTAACCTACCACAGTGACATTGAGTGGATGATTTTTTCTGACTCGCGTAAAGAAACCTCTAAATTTACGTTTAAAGACGGTAAGGTGTCTCCTGATCATTATTCAATGGTACGTAAAGGAACAGGTCCTGATAAAAACTATAAAATTGATTTTGACAAAGAGAATGAAATTGTTACCAGCAGTAACAGTGAGTACCCGCTAAAATGCGAGTGGACTGATGATTTTCAAGATGCCATTTCGTATCAAGTTCAGGTTCGTGAAGGGTTAAAAAAAGGCGAAACCAACTTCTCGTTTCCGCTTGTTGATAAAAAAGGTAACCGTCGGGATTATAACTTTGAAGTGGTAGGCACAGAGATGATTTCTTTGCCTATAGGTAACATAGAGGCAATTAAAGTAAAACGTTTATACGATACCGACAAGCGACAAGCCCTCGCTTGGTTTGCACCTGAAATGGATTACATGCTTGTGCGCATGTGGAAAGGTGAAAAAGGGACTGAGCAGTTTGAAGTTCAAATGAACTCCTTTACTGTGACTGCACCAACCGCAACAGCTGAGCACACTAAAAACCTTCAAGCAAACTAGCTAACGATTTATTTGCAAAATGGGTGAACTATATACGCTCACCCATTTTAAATAACGAAAACTCGCCTGGCTCCATTGTTTGCCAACGCTCATCATTAGTAAGCGGCCTTGTTGCAATGACAGTTACCACATCGTTTGGGGTTGTCTCTTTTTGAAAATCAACAACCATATCGGCATCTATTAATGTAGCTTTACCAAAAGGCGCACGGCGCGTTATGTAATGTAAGTTATTTGTGCAGTACGCTAAAACAAATACGCCATCGGTCAACAACATATTAAATACGCCCTTTTCACGCAGCGTGTGAGAAAGCTTGGCAGCGTATCTAAAAACAGACGCCATATTAGAAGGTCGTTTAGGGTATTTTTCACGAATTTTATCAAGCAACCAACAAAAAGCGAGTTCACTGTCAGTATTACCCACTGGACGATAATATTCGGGTTTTAAATCGTGATAGTTTGAAAGCTGCCCATTGTGTGCATAGGTTATTTCTCGCCCCCACAGCTCACGCGTAAACGGATGGGTATTTTCAAGGCATACTCGCCCGCGATTACCTTGGCGTATATGGCTGATAACCGACACGCTTTTTATAGGATAAGCTTTAACAAGCTTAGCAATTTCTGATTGGTAGCTTGGTTCTGGGTCTTTAAAAGTTCGACACCCTTTTCCCTCATAAAACGTAATGCCCCATCCATCTTTGTGTGGCCCCGTATTACCACCACGCTCTAATAGCCCTGCAAAACTGAAACATATATCAGTAGGCACATTGGCAGACATACCAAGTAATTCACACATTTATAAAAAAACCCTTAAAAAGTACGGATAAATAGCAGTACATTTTACAAAAAAAAATTTCTAAATTAGTTGCATATTTACTTAAAAAAATCATTATGGCTACCTGAATTATAAATTTTTAACGCTCTGAATTAATAAAAAACATAATGTGTATGGCAAAAAGCACTATCCGTCCCCTTAAAAGGTATTCTGTAAAGCAAAACTTCTGACTTTTTACTATAATTTTACACGCTAATTTACTTGAAACTTGAGCTGACTAGCGCTACTCTAAATGAGGTGGTCTGACCTCTATTAAGGAATTAAAATGACACTCATATTTACACTCGGTTTAATCGTGCTGCTGTGCACTGCGATTTACCACAGAGCGAGTTGGAACACAGCACTTGGTGTTTCTGCTGCAACATTATTAATCGGTACCTTCGCAGGTGCTTTTGGTTTAATTAGCTGGTTGATCTTTTTGATCATCGCAGTGCCTCTTTCAGTTACTGGTATTCGCCAGCAATACATCATCAAACCTATCTTTACGGTATTCAAAAAAGTAACACCGAGCATGTCTGACACTGAAAAGTCAGCTATCGATGCGGGTACAACTTGGTGGGAAGCTGATTTATTTTGCGGTAACCCTGATTGGAAAAAGCTACACCAATACCCTGTGCCTAAACTTACTATTGAAGAGCAAGCCTTTATAGATGGCCCTGTTGAAGTAGTATGTAGCATGCTAGATGATTGGGAAGCAACACACGAGCTAACTGATTTACCGCAAGATGTATGGCAATACCTTAAAGACAATAAATTCTTTGCCATGATCATTAAAAAAGAATACGGCGGTTTAGAGTTTTCTGCGTTTGCTCAGTCTTGTGTACTTCAAAAACTAACGAGTAAATCAACATTACTTTCGTCAATTGTTGGTGTTCCAAACTCGTTAGGTCCAGGTGAATTATTACAACACTATGGTACAAAAGAGCAAAAAGACCATTACTTACCGCGCTTAGCTAGCGGTCAAGAAATTCCATGTTTTGCATTAACATCACCAGAAGCTGGCTCTGACGCAAGTTCAATCCCTGATTACGGTGTTGTATGTAAAGGACAATGGAACGGTGAAGAAGTTGTCGGTATAAGCCTAACGTGGAACAAGCGCTATATCACGCTTGCGCCCGTGGCAACGGTACTTGGTCTTGCATTTAAATTACAAGATCCAGATGGCTTATTAAGTGATGTAAAAGAGCCAGGTATTACCTGTGCATTGATCCCAACAGATACTCCTGGAGTAGAAATTGGTCGTCGTCACTTCCCGCTTAACGTACCATTCCAAAATGGTCCTACTCGCGGTAAAGACATTTTTGTACCTCTTGATTACATTATTGGTGGGCCAGATATGGCTGGCCAAGGCTGGCGAATGCTAGTTGAGTGTTTATCGGTAGGCCGTGCAATTACTTTGCCGTCAAATTCTGCCGGTGGCATTAAAATGATTGCAACCGCTACGGGTGCATACAGCCGTATTCGTCGTCAATTCCGTTTACCGATTGGTAAAATGGAAGGTGTTGAAGAATCAATGGCTAAACTTGCCGGTTACGCATACAGCTCAGATGCTGCAGTAAGTATGTCGACTGGTGCGGTTGACTTAGGTGAAAAACCATCTGTTGTATCAGCGATTATTAAATATCACTTAACCGAACAAATGCGCGATGCAACAATCCATGCAATGGACGTTCTTGGCGGTAAAGGGATCATGCTTGGTCCAAATAACTATTTAGGTCGTGGCTATCAAGGTGCACCTATTGCCATAACCGTTGAAGGTGCAAACATCCTGACCCGTAATATGATCATTTACGGCCAGGGTGCGATTCGCTGTCATCCGTTTGTACTAACCGAGCTAGGTGCGTGTGAAATTGAGGACCGCGAAGAAGCGCTTAACGTATTTGATAAAGCGCTAATGGGTCACATAGGCTTTACTATGTCAAACCTAGTGCGTACTAAATGGCTAGCCCTTACAGGTGCTCGCTTTACAAGTGTGCCTTACCATGACGAAACAGCTGAGTTTTACCGTATAGCGTCGCGCTTTAGTGCTTCTTTAGCACTTATGTCAGATATTAGCATGGCTGTATTTGGCGGCTCTCTTAAACGTAAAGAGCGTATTTCTGCACGTTTAGGTGACTTACTTAGCTACCTTTACTTAGTATCTGCAACGCTTAAGCGTTACAACGACGAAGGCCGTAAAAAAGAAGATTTTGCGCTTGTTCAATGGAGCTGTCAGGATCACCTTTACCACTGTCAACGTGCGCTTGCTGACTTAATTAACAATATGCCTTCTGCACCACTTCGTGGCGTATTAAAAGTGTTATTGTTCCCGTTTGGTCGCCCGGTACGTAAACCGACTGATAAGTTAGAGCATAAACTAGCTCAAATTTTACAAGTACCTAGCGAAACACGTAACCGTTTAGCAAGTTATGTATACTTAACAAATGAGCCTCTTAACCTTGTAGGTCGTCAGGAGCAAACGCTTAAAGACGTGCTAGAAGTTGAGCCATTATTTGAAAGAGTATGTAAAGAGAAAGGTGTTAAACTACCGTTCTTCCAACTTGATAAAGTAGCGCAAATGGGTCTTGAAGCAGGTATTTTAAGCCAAGCTGAGGCCGATAAGCTAGCCGCTGTAGAGCAAGCTCGTTTAGACGTAATCAACGTAGACGATTTTGACCCTGCTGATTTGCTTGCAGGTAAAGCATCGCGTGATAGCGTTATTACAAAAGTTGATGCCGCTTAACTAGTTTAGTAAAGCAAGCAACCCAACGTTAGAAATAATCCAAACCAGCGCATAATGCGCTGGTTTTTTTTGTGCAAAATAAACCTGCAATAAACACCACACAAACCCCAGGTTTAGCAAAGTGCTGTGTAATCTCTCAAACGTAATGCTATAGGCTATAAAGGCTCCTAAAAACAAAAGCATACTGGGCATAAACTGGCTAATATAAAACGCTCGCGTCTTTTGATTCATTTTAAAAAACAACCGATGTTGTCCATGAACTTTAGTACAATCAAATTGTAATGAGCTGCTAAAAAGTACAATAAAAGCAACCGCCACACCGCCTATTATATTCACAAGATCTGGCCGCTTTTCTAATAACTCAGCCGATGCCATAAATACACACAAAAGCAACGATATACGCCATACTAATGTCCAACTATGGTTTATGAAGTAACAAAACCAAAAGCTAAATAAAGACCGAACACTCGTCATTCCATTTATATTAATGACAGGTATAGATGCGCTTAAAAGAAAGATAATTGCAAAACCCAAATGATAAATTAGCGGCGATAACTCAAAAGGAGTAAACAAAAATAAAGTACTTAAAGTAAATCCATAAACGAGCGCGCTAGGTTTGTATAAACAAACAATGCCTAAACCTAACTGTATAAACATAAAAACAAAAAAATGCGGTACTTTTATCCACTGAGCCCAGGTTAAATCAAGCGCTATCAACAGACTCGCTATAAGCCAGCCATTACTAATAAGTAATAATTTAATATCTGCTATGTTCAGCCAGCTAGGACAAGCTATTGTGTGTTGAAATAGCCGTTGCTTGCTATTTTTAATTGCCGGCTTAATCGCGCTTAACATCACACTTTGCAATAACAAATAAAACAAGGCCATTTGGGCACCATATGCAGGTGCATCTGTACTATCTATAATTTTCCCTAGGCCCAAAAAGAGCAACAACACCAAGCCTAAAATGGATGAACCCAACACTACTAAAAATATCAAACCAAAGCTTTTTAACTGCAGTAGCAGCTGCTTAAGCTCAAACGTGTATGCTAGGTACCGATAACTCATAAATGCACGATACTGCTCAAGCTTGCCTTTTACGCTCGCGAAACTCATAGCGAAACACACTTAAAGCCATGCTCAATAAATACAGCCGGCTCATGGCAAGTAATAATAATTTGCCCATTAGGCTTATCATTTAAATACACATCGAGTAATTTTAAAAGATGCTCAATGCTTATTTGATCAAGCGCAGCACTTGGCTCATCAAGTAGTAAATACGGTGACTTTCGCATTAGCGCTAATATTAGCTGACACTTTTTTTGGTTACCCGAGGACAAGGCACTAAATCGAGTATTTAAAAATTCAGTAAAGCCAAACCCTTTAACCAGCTCATGTGGCCACGGGCAGTCGATAGCACTAACAGACAAGTCAATAATTTGATGGGCTGTTAAAAAATCAGGTAACGTAATACGGTCACTGGCTATGGCCACTGTTTTTGTGGGCTCATTCAGCTCCCTCCCCGCAAACAAAAGTGAGCCACTTTGCGGTTTATCAAGTCCTGCTAGCATCATAAGTAAGGTGGTTTTACCGTGGCCATTAGGTGCTTCTATGCAGAATTTTTGATCTGAAAAAACCTGGTTATAATTTTTAAAAACTACATTGTTGGAAAATTGCTTATTTAAACCAATAACTTCAATCATAAAATATCCTTATAAACTAAGGTTTTATTATAAGCCTACAAAGTAAAGAGGCAAACTTATTGATTTGATTACTGCGTTAGCTAAAAGTACTTACTCATTTTTATAAATAAACTAATACCAACTCGCTTAATTAAATGAGCTATTTTGAGGCTGGGAAAACGTGTTAATAGCTAGGTAAAAAATTCACTATTTAATTGTTCTAAATGAGAATTTTTTAACGCAGGTACCGACACGTTTAGCCCCGCGAAATGATTAAGTATTATTGCGGATTGGTATAAAACAACTTAATTAGCTCTGAGGCAATTTTTGGCGGTAAAAAAATTAAATAGAGGATTTTATCTGCTAACGAAAAATAGCATCAACAGTGGCGTTATAAGCCTATTTAAGGCAAATACATGTTTATATTTAAAAGTATTATTTAAGATACAAAAAATAAATAAAAGTGATTATTTATTAATTTTTATTTAATAGTTTGATAAGTATCGGTGATTATAAAATTTATAAATGATTTTATGATAAGAAAATTAATCTTTAAAACCTTGTTATTGAGGAAATAACAAGTGGCGGAGTGGACGGGACTCGAACCCGCGACCCCCGGCGTGACAGGCCGGTATTCTAACCAACTGAACTACCACTCCGCAGTGGTATGTGCATGGGGTAATGCACTTACTAATTTTGTTATGATATCAAATGGCGGAGTGGACGGGACTCGAACCCGCGACCCCCGGCGTGACAGGCCGGTATTCTAACCAACTGAACTACCACTCCGCAGAGATATCTTTTTTACTTGTCATTACTTAATTTGTTGGCGGAGTGGACGGGACTCGAACCCGCGACCCCCGGCGTGACAGGCCGGTATTCTAACCAACTGAACTACCACTCCAGCATACAAATTTTGTAATATAACGTTGTTTAAATAGTTGGCGGAGTGGACGGGACTCGAACCCGCGACCCCCGGCGTGACAGGCCGGTATTCTAACCAACTGAACTACCACTCCAGCGCGTATTTAAACTGTTACTTTTTCTTATTGGCGGAGTGGACGGGACTCGAACCCGCGACCCCCGGCGTGACAGGCCGGTATTCTAACCAACTGAACTACCACTCCATAATAAGAATATGTTTTACAACCATATGTTGTGCAAGTGTTGGCGGAGTGGACGGGACTCGAACCCGCGACCCCCGGCGTGACAGGCCGGTATTCTAACCAACTGAACTACCACTCCAGCGCATACTTACAAATTGTCGAAAATTGGCGGAGTGGACGGGACTCGAACCCGCGACCCCCGGCGTGACAGGCCGGTATTCTAACCAACTGAACTACCACTCCGCATTTTCGTTGCTGTTTAGGTCTCCCTGACAGCGGCGTGAATAATACGAACCAGCCCCTATTTCGTCAAGGGCTTTTTTGTTTTTTTACAGGTTTTTTAGTCATCTGACATCGAAAGGTTTAAAATTTCACCTGATTTGTCATTTTTTGAACCATTTTTGTCTACTTGATTTTTTTCTGTGTCGTCCGCATCTTGATTCGCGTGTTTCTTTTTATTTAAAAAAGGTAACGATAGTTTAATTTTAATCGGTTTTTTTTGCACAAATATTCGAATAGCTAACCAGCCAAGCAGTGTAATTAAAATATTACCGCCGATTATTAAGCCCACAATGGTGGATGTGGCCATTTTTTCTTCTTCCGGCTCAATGGGGGTGGCTTGCTCGGCTTCAACTATTGTTGCAGGGTCAACTTCTGGTACCGCTTCTATTGGCCGGGCTATTTCAAATTTATAGGTTGGTAAAGTGGCCATAAATTCACGGCCGTTGTTATTAGTACCAAATACAGAGAGTTCTACACTGTAGCGCCCCCAGTCATAGTTTTTAATTATTAACTCTCTTGTCTCACCTGGCGCAGCGTTTATAGTAAACATTTGCTCTTCGTTGTTAGGGTAATAAATCTTACCCTGAAAAATAACGGTCTCTGGTTTAACTATTTTGTTGTCTGTTGTGATCGTTAATTTATGTTCATCAATATTTTCATCTGCAAGCGCGATATTAAAGCCAAAGGGGGGTTCGTGAACAATAATGGTGTCTTGCACGATTCTGCGTTGCAGTAAAGGAGTAGAAATGTAAAGTTCTGGGGTCCACTCACCTTCAGGGAACACAAGTTTAAACTCACCGGTAAATACACCGTCTTTTGGACGTTCATCAAATCCACGCCCGTCGTCTTTAAATTCGGCGACTTCTTGTGTACCTGCGCCAAAGTTTGCAAAGCTATCGTTATTCGTACTTACAAAGTCAACATTAAGACTAACCACATCTCTAAATAGATTAGCGTTAATCGGTTCACCGTCATTTAAAATTTGGCCAGTTACTTTTATCGTTTCGCCTCTAAAAAGCATGGGAGGTAATGGCTCTGCCTGTAGTGATATTTCACCCAGTACAACAATTCTGCTATCTGGTAAAATACTCCCTATAACTTGCCAAGGACCTGGCATTGGTTTTTTTATGGTGACAAGGTCATAACTAAGTTCGTCAAACCATTCAATATTAGTATCCCTAACTGCGTTGGTGGCAAAATACTTACTACCATCAGGCCTAACTAAAATAACGGCAGGTGTCCCTGGTTTTCTGAAAAAGAGTAATGTGATTTCGTCTATTTGGCTGTCAATCCGAAAGCGGTTGTCGAGTAAGGGGATTTCATTTTGTAGGCCATCCCGTTTTAAAACTTCAACTTGCTCTGCGCTATATGCGTTACCTGATAACAAACTGAGTGCACATAACACGGTTACAAAATACATTATTCTCATTATAAGGCCTTATTCAGCGCGCCATAGGCATTGGCCGCCTTCTTTATTTACAAGATCCAATCTGGCTTCGTGTGCGCTTTGCTCTTCATCTGTAGCGCGTAATACTACCAATGGCGCTCTTTCACTGTTTAAACGTCTTATGCCGCCTTGCTGTTGCTCACTACCATCATCTTTATTTTGATTTAAGTTTAACTTTGTTTGTCCGCCTGTCATGGCAAGATAAACATCAGCTAAAATTTCAGAATCCAGTAACGCCCCGTGCAAGGTACGTTTAGCGTTATCTATGTCGTAACGTCGGCATAACGCATCAAGGTTATTCTTTTGTCCTGGATGCAAGTCACGCGCCATTTTAAGCGTGTCGAGAACTTGACAGTAATCATGCGTATTTGGAAAACCTTGATTAAGCAATGCAAATTCATTATCCATGTGGCCCACATCGAACGGGGCATTATGAATTACAAGTTCAGCACCTTTTATATAATCAAAAAACTCTTGTGCAATATCGCGGTAAAGCGGTTTGTCGCGTAAAAACTCATTGGTAATACCGTGAACGTCAATCGCTTCTTCTTCTATGCTACGTTGCGGATTAATATAAACATGAAAGTTATTACCCGTTAAACGGCGATTTACTAACTCTACACAACCAATCTCTATAATTCGGTGCCCTTGTTTAGGGTCGATGCCGGTTGTTTCTGTATCTAAAACTATTTGTCTGCGTGCCATATCGAATTAAGCCTGACTCTGGTATCTTTCTATAATCACTTTATTGTACATAAGATCAAGGTAAAACAGTGCAAAAAACCGTAGAGATTTACACCGATGGCTCATGTTTAGGTAATCCAGGCCCCGGTGGTTATGGTATTTTTATGATTTATGACGCCCATGAAAAAAAATTAAGCCAAGGCTATAAGCTCACTACAAACAATCGCATGGAAATGCTTGCGGCTATAGTGGCACTTGAATCACTTAACCGTGCTTGTGTTGTAAACCTTACTACCGATAGTCAATACGTAAAACAAGGTATCGAGTCATGGATATCAAACTGGAAAAAACGCGGCTGGATAACGTCAGCTAAAAAGCCAGTTAAAAATGTGGACTTATGGAAACGCCTAGATGCAGCTTGCAGCAAACACACAGTAAATTGGAAGTGGGTTAAAGGTCATAGCGGCCATAAGTACAACGAAATTGTCGACGATTTAGCTCGTGATGCAGCTGGCAGCACAGATTTACTCGAAGATGTGGGCTACCAGCCTTAATTTACTTGATACTAATGGTTGTCATTTTTTTGGTCGCACGTTTTGTAATGCTGCTTTGAAGTTTGCCTAAGCCCCGCTCCTTTAACAGGCACAAATTGTGGCCGTGCGTGCCACTTAGGCTTTATAGGTGTAAGGGGCGCAACGCGTTTTCGAGCCACCAGCATATAAACACTACCCATAGGTTTTAAATACTGCTTGGCAAATGCTCGCCAAAATTCAAACCGTGATAACCTGTTTCCCCTAGCAAGTGATGAGTAAATAAACCGCTCGTCACTTACAATTTCAAAACCCAATAAATTCAGCCAATCCTTTACCCTTGCTGGGGTAAAAAATCGTCCTGTCCACGGTAATTTTTGCCCGCTAAACGGCAACATTTGAGCCAACCCACACAAGCTCAGCGGATTAAACCCGGTAATTAAAACGTAGCCGCCAGGTATGAGTGTTCGATGAGCTTCGCGTAAAATGTGATGTGGGTCAGAGTGGTACTCTAAACAATGGCTTAAAATACACGCGTCAACACTATGTTCGTAAAAAGGTAATTCATCTATATCTGCCACTACCCCTGTATATGGTCCGGGCTCAGCGACACACACCTGGTGCTTAATAGTACTTAAACTTGTATTTAACTCACCGCTTAAGTTACCTAACTTAAGCATATGGTAACCAAACATGCGTGGTAGCCAATATTGCATTTTACGTTCAATATCAGCTTGCAAGTAATCCCCGTGAGGAAACTGCTGCCACGACAGTGGTTTGGGTCCTTCTTGAAAACTAAGGGCTGGTTTCATTTTATGAGCTCGTTATACTATGCGTTAAATGTCACTTTATAGAGCAATTTAACATGGTGCAAGTCAAAGCAATTAAAGCCTTTTCAGATAATTACATTTGGTGTTTAACCACTGAAGGCAACGCTGAAGCATGGGTCGTTGATCCTGGTCAGGCTGAGCCTGTGCTAGCTCATCTCGCAGCAGAAAACTTAACACTGGGTGGCATTTTAATTACCCATCATCATTACGATCATACCGATGGTGTTGCGCAGCTAGTAAAAGATGACCCAACAATAAAAGTTTATGGACCTAAAAATAGCCCCTTTAAAGGAGTGACGCATCCACTGGTTGATAGCGATAGTATTGATGTTTTAGGCATCAACTTTAAAGTGCTCACAACTCCAGGGCATACACTTGATCACATTTGTTTTGTAAATGACAACATGGCATTTACTGGTGATACATTATTCAGTGGTGGCTGTGGACGTTTATTTGAAGGTACTAGTGAACAAATGTGGCATTCTCTAAACAAATTAAAAACGCTACCAGCAGGGTGTAAAGTGTTTTGCACCCACGAATATACACAAGCTAATTTAACTTTTGCTAAAGCTGTTGAGCCTCGTAATCCATCGTTACTTGCACACAGTGAGCTGGTAGATGAGTTAAGGAAAGAAGATAAAACTTCACTGCCAACCACTATAAGCCAAGAGCTTAAAATAAACCCGTTTATGCGCAGCGACATTCCAACCATCATAGATGAAGTACCTGAAGAATTTATTTCGGTTACAAAAAACAATGAACCTTGGCATAACTTTGCTGCTCTGAGAAAGTTCAAAGATAATTTTTAGCGCATATAAGTTTATTATTTTAAATCATTAACTTGAAATACATGAACACTTTCTACTAACTGCTGTAATTGTCATAAAGTGGTAATGTTAGTTTATTAAAGGTAACATTTGCCGAGTTTTTTACCCGATGTATTGGTATTTATGAATAAATCTCCTCTTATATTAACCTTGGCGCTTGCGCTAAGTGGTTGTCAAACATTGACTACCTTAGAATCAGACCCTCAGGTCGCAAATCAAGCTAATAATAAGCTTGAAGGTGCAAGCCCAAATGATATTAACAATGCATTAATGGTAAACGCGCAATATCAACAACTAGATAGCGATGAACAAGATGCGCCGGTATTTGACGATGTATGGGAGCGTATTCGTTACCAATTGTCGATTAATGTTCCTCAAAACCGCCCGGTTGTGACCGAGCGAAATTATTATGCGAAGCATCAACGTTATTTAGACCGTATTTCAAAGCGTGCAGAGCCGTACCTTCACTTTATTGTTGAAGAAGTGGAAAAACGCGAGATGCCAATCGAAATTGCGCTCCTTCCTATTGTAGAAAGCGCTTTTGATCCCTTTGGCTACTCTCACAGAACCGCCTCGGGTATTTGGCAATTTATGCCACAAACGGGTGAGCGCTTTGATTTAAAACAAAACTGGTGGTACGACGGCCGCCGAGATATTGTGCAATCTACCCGTGCAGCGCTAGATTACTTATCTTATCTTCACAAAACACTTGAAGGTGATTGGCTCAATGCCATAGCCGCCTATAACTCCGGTGAAGGGCGGCTGATGCGCGCAATTAAAAAAAATCGTAAAAAGCATTTGCCCACCGATTTTTGGTCATTAGATTTACCAAGAGAAACCACAGCTTACGTACCAAAGCTACTGGCACTAGCTGACTTATTAAAACGTTCGGATGAATTTAATGTATCGTGGAAACCCATTATCAACGCCCAAGTAGTAGAAGTAGTTGATGTAGGCTCACAAATAGACCTAGCACTTGCCGCCGAAATGGCCGACATGACATTAACAGAGCTTTACAGATTAAACCCTGGGTTTAACCGTTGGGCTACAGATCCAAATGGCCCCCACTCTTTGCTTTTACCTATTGATAAAGCGCAGCAGTTTTCTGAAAAGCTTGCCAATACTGATATTAAAAATAGGCTTCGCTGGCAACGATACGTGGTAAAAAGCGGCGACAGCTTATCTGTAATTGCTAAAAAGTTTACCACTAGCACCAGCGCAATTAGATCTTTGAACAAGCTTAATTCAAATACGATACGCATTGGACAAGAGCTACTAGTCCCGTTAACCGATGGTGCAATAAATAGCGAGCACTTACCAAAGCAAATGCGTATGGCTGCAAATAAAACATCACGCACTAAGCTTTCGCATACCGTAAAAAGTGGCGATACCTTATGGGATATCAGCCGCGAATACGATGTGACTATGGATGAATTGGCAAAGTGGAATAAACTTAAAAAAAGCGCTGTGCTACGCTTAAATCAAAAGCTCACAGTGTATAAATCACAAAATAAAACGACCAGCGCACCAAAAAGCACTAATCGCACGATTACGTACAAAGTACGAAGAGGCGATTCACTTGCGCGTATTGCGTCTAAGTTTAATTTAACGGTAAGCGAAATTATCAAATGGAATAATTTAGCAGGTCAAAAGTACTTGCAACCGGGGCAAAAATTAAAGCTTAAAGTGGACGTAAGAAGTAGTTAATTTCAGCTAACAAAAAAGGAGCGCATGCGCTCCTTTTTATTGGTATATAAAAATTAACCTGGGAGCTTTTCAAGCCATGTTTTTAACCAAGGCTCTGTCACTGGCCAAGGCTCAAAATCTTCACACGCGTCAATTTCTAAACGGTTACCGACAGGCTTTGCTTGTAAATCACGTAATAGTTCATCAAAGCTTCGACCTGCACCGCAAAAAGTATCACCATAGCTTCTGTCACCCATAGCCACCACTCCAAATGGCTTGTCTGTAAGCATAGGGAAACTACTATTAAGTGCATAATATAAGCCAGCTAGGTTACTTGGCACGTCACCCTGTCCTGTCGTTGAGGTAACAATTAATATGTTTGATGCGTTTTTAATATCGTCAAGCGAAGCCTCTGTGATGACCGCTGCGCTATGACCCGCCTGCTTAATAGTTGCAGCTATATCATCACTTAAACGTTCAGCACCACCATTTACAGTGCCCACAAAAATACTAATATGTGCCATTAATAATCCTTCTCTTCGTTTGGCCAACCAAGTTGCTCACAAATCTGTAGCATATCATGTCCTAGTGGCGCTTTAATCGTTATTGCTTTGTTGGTGTAAGGGTGCACAAAACTCAGCTCAGTTGCAAACAGCATTAAGCGTCGTAATTCAAAATACTCCCTAAAAAATTGGTTATGTTGATTGTCGCCATGATTAACATCACCAATTATTGGTAATGATAAATGTTTTAAATGCCGGCGAATCTGATGCTTGCGCCCTGTCTTAGGAAAACACTCAACTAATGAGTACCTAACCGTTGGGTATTTGCCTATTGGAATGGGTAATGCAGCTTGGTACAAACAATTAAACTGAGTTTGCGCCTCCTGTGGTGCTTTATTCTGATCTGCAAATTTATCGGCAATTTTATCAAGCTCTTCTTTTAAAGGCTTATCTAAAAAAACCGAATCAGGGGCAAATCCGCGTACTAGAGCTAAATATCGCTTAGCAATAGTACCTTCAATGAATAACTGATTCATATCGCGCGCGGCTTCAGAGCTTAAAGCAAATAGCAGCACACCCGACGTAGGTCTATCTAGCCTGTGAACTGGAAACACATGTTGCCCTAACTGATCGCGCAACATTTGCATCGCAAATTGAGTTTCATGTTTATCTAAAAAGGAACGATGTACCAATAGCCCTGACGGTTTATTAATGGCTACAAAGTTTTCGTCTTGATACAAAATGTCGAGTTCGCCGTATTCAATAGGCGCTAGGCGCTCACTCATGCGGTTTTCCTAATAGTGCATCTAGCTGTGTCAGCACCTCTATAATTTCATTTCCACCTGATTTATTAATCAAGGTCATTTGCGCCATGGGGGCAATTGCAAAGTTTCGCGGTAATGGTTGCTTATAAGTAATCAAATGCTGCATTTTTTCAATAAAGACAAACTGTAGCCACTGCTCAAACGCCATCGAATCGTGACAAAAGGGAACACTAGAATTTAGTGCCTCTGCTGAAATTGGCTCACATTGCCAAAGTTGATGCTTTTGTAATAGCGCTTTTAATTGCACTAAATAAGCTTGGGTCTGTTGGAACATAACCACCCTCTTTATAAGTTATGCAGCAATTATACCCTGTTCCCACAAAGCTCGCTATGGCGTATAATTAGTGCAATTTTGCAGTTAAAAACAATCGGGAAAACAATGAGTGATCAAATAGCAACCTTAGGCCAACTTTTAGATGGTGCTGGCACGCAATGGCGGGCTTTTGATATTGGCAGGCACATTACTAAACTCGATAAACAACAGTTTTTAGCTATTGAACAAGCCCAAGTACCTTACCCTTATCCGCTTGCTGGTCATGCGTGGCTAGCAATTCAGTTCTGGGATGCCAAAGCGAGCAAAGAACCCTATGTGTGGTTTTTAAAATTTCCGCTAGATGAGCAAAGTAAACTAGTTAGTGCAAGTCGTGATCACTTTGCCGATATGGTTGTTCAAGCTCTTGGCACTGAAATTACAGGTGAAAAAGCAGATGGTAAGCTTGATAACAATCCTTATGTGTTTACGCCTAATGCAAATAAACTGGCTGCATTTAACGCGCAAGTTAAAGTGTTACTAAAGCAACCTGCTTCACAATATTACGAATACGCTCAGCTATACTTTAGTGCAAAGTTAGGCTTTGATAATTGGCAAAGTGTGGCACTACAAGGCATTGCTGATTTTGCGCTGCGCCTAGATAACGATCAAAACTTAAGTAACTTACAAAAAGCCTGGGCACATTTACCCCTTGAAGTATTGCAGCCACTAAGTGCAATGCTTGAACATGTTGCAATACCATCAACACTGAGTGAGCTTTTACTCGCGCAGGGTCAAACAGCTATTAATAATAGTGATACTATAGTTTTAACCGCTGCACTACGCTCAATGTCTAAGGGTCAGGCACAAGGTTTATGCGCGCAGCTTGTTGATGCAACATTGAATTCAGCTCTTAAAAGCGACTCTGACGTACTTTTAACAATTGCTGGGCGTTGTTTTGTTCAGTTAGAAGACCCTGAACGATTGCATATATTTATGGATAATTGTGCTCAACATCAAAAAATAGAGGCGCTTTTTCCAAGTATTTTTGCTGACTTAGTTGCAATACCGACCATTCGACCTCACCTATTAGGTTTATTACGAAAAGAAGATCGAAGCGAAGCCCTCGCTCGTGCAATTGGAAGGTTATTCTCTTAAATGGCAAGTTTATGGACGTTTATATTAATTGGTAGTGTTATTTATTTGTTTTGGCTAAATAGAAAAGTCGCCGAAGCGGCTAATGTTCATGCTAAACGTCAATGTGAGCAATTAAATGTGCAACTTATGAGTGTTGCGTGCACTAAGCGCCGTTTTGGTTTTCTAAAAAGTGGTAAACCGGGAATAAAAAGTGAGTTTTCATTTGAGTTTTCAAGTGACGGTGAAAATGCGTATCAGGGAATGCTTATTATGGAAAATGAGTTTTTAAAAAGTGTTGTCGTTCCACCACACAAAATCTAAGTGTTCTTATGCTTTTAATGTATAAAATTATTGCAATTGTGTAGTACAAAAAACTAAGGCGTAACTAAAGTTACGCCCCAATTGGACTGCTTCCTGCTAGATATCCACTATCTATAATCCGTTTTTTCATCCCCTGAACGAGTAAACAACCTTGTTTACCCTCACATTGCCTCATGCAATATCCATCGCCACCTTGGCAAACCCGCGTAAACTAACGCTTGGCTAAATCTATAGCATCATCCATGTTAATCCTTTGAAGTAGCGCCCTGCCACTTTGTGCTTCCTGCGTTGTCCCTTTGCTTTCCAAGCATTCACGTGCAACCTAGTACGTGGCTGCGTCCTGCAGCTTTAATCCTTTATATCCTTGAAGTAGCTCCTGCCACTTAGTGCGTCTTGCACTTCCTATTCATCCTTGCTGTCCTTGTTAACTTGTCCTTTTTGCATCCTGCTAGCATCTGCTATTTTGCCTATTCCTTATCCATGGCAGTAGCTTATTCATTAAGCTATGTCTTCTTGACAAGTTAAAGTTTAGAGTAAACGAGAGGAGGAAGTAGTATGTGAGACAAAATAATTCTTTGTCATAAAAATTAAAAAATCAATAAATTAATATTAAACATGCACTTAAATAAAAAAAGGCGACCAATTGGCCACCTTTAACTGATTACTCTCACGTTAATGTAAGATATATCGCACGGACACATGTCCGTTTGGGCGCATTAACTTACACACTAAGGGTTACGCTTTTAACCCGATGCACTTTTAAACAGTAACTCACCAGCAACTTGGTTAAACGTGAGCTGTTTAAAAGTCAAAAATCCTTCAGATTTAAAAAGTTCTGTATGCTCACTACGCGTTACAAATACTGCCAATCCAGAAGACTCACTATTTGCCTTTACCAGCTCATCAAGCCCTCTGAGTAAATACCGACCAAACCCTTGACCATGAAAATGCGGATCCACTGCAATAAAAGCTAAAAAGTAATAACGGCCTTTTTCTTTTAGTGTATCTCTAATAGTTTGTTCTTTTTCTATTAACTGGTTAGTTTGTAAGTAACCCGCACTCAGCATTAATTTTAAGCGCCAATGCCAATAACGCTGAGCTTGAAGTTGACTTAAAGAATCAAACATACAGGCCACTGCTTTTAATTTGCCACTGCGATAAAGCCCTATTAGTGGTTGCTTTTCTTGCCAAAAACTACTGAGTTCTTCACGTATTAATGCTCGTAACTTTTTCTCGTAAACGGCTTTATTTTTTCCATCATAACCTAGCATTGTTTTTAGTACAGGGTCATCATGGTATGCCTGATAAATTAAACTTGCGGCAGTGCTTATATCTTCTGCTTCAATGTATTGTACGCTGAACGTTTCTTCTTGTGCGGTTATACTCATTGTATGTCCTTTATTGTTTTAGCCGTAAATATAATCAGAGCTCAAATACTAAAGCTATACGCGAATAACTGCATTTACGAGTATATTTAATCTAAGAACTGGATATTACGCCGTATTGCCCGCTTAAAGAGAGAAATAATATCAAAGTGTTATTTATTTTTACTATCCTTTATAAAGTGCTTAACAGCGGTTTAGGCAATTTATTATTCAGAACTTAACTTTACTATATACCTAAAGTAATTAACCGACAATTCAGCTTGAGTTTAGCTAGTACATTGTATTGTTGGGCCTTAAGGTAATTTATTGTTTATTTAAAGGAGTCGTAACATGGATACTACTAAACACGATATTCATACATTATTTGCACAACTTGGTTTACCAAATTCAGAATCTCAAATAGATCAATTTATTGCTTCACATGAGTTAAAAGACACAACACTGCTTCAAGATGCAGCATTTTGGGATGAAGCACAGCAACACTTTTTAGCGGAATCGCTTGCTGAAGATGGCGCATGGAGTGAAGTGATTGATGAGTTAGATGTTCGTCTTCGCCAAGGCAAATAGCATTATTTAGCTAGATAGCTATGATAAAGCCTTCAAAATTACTAATCCATGACGATTTTTAATGGGATCAAGGCCAATTTACTGCTCGATTTTTAACTTGTCTCACGCATATTTACGAAAGTTAGCGTTGAGGTAAGTTACTATAAATAAGTTTTTAGCCTAAGTATTAGGTTATTTAATGTAGCATACCCGTTTTATTGCTACCATAGCACCCGCGCAGCATGTGTATGCTGCGCTTTATTTAATTTAAGAGTTATAAATATAATGAATTCAGTTGTATTTGATGCAATTCAAGTCCTTTTAGATGAAGGCAAAACACCCACAGTCGCATTAACGAAAAGTCGCTTAGCGCAACCGGTTCCAATGCCAATGATTATTGCAGCTGTGAGCCAATACAAAAATAACCCGGATTCTATAAATAACTTTATTAAAACTTCCCAGCAGCCAGAAAACGCTGAGCTAAAAGCAAGCCAACTAGACAGAATTGAGCAAAAACTTGATCAATTACTTGCACTGCTAGAACAAAAATAATTTGAGACTGTAAATGTTTGTTGTTGATTTAACATTTGATTGCTACCAAGACACCACCCTAGAACAAGCCGAACAAGCCATAAACCGCTTAGTAAATGCGCTTCGCTTTAATGGCCAAATAATGGGGGAAGAGTTCCCCACCGTTTTAAAAGACGGCTTTTTCATAACCCGTGTTATGTGCCCAACTGAAGACGCTATGCATCCACTAAATAATAGCCCTTTTGTTAAACACAGCATTGAAAAACTCCATAACGCTGGTTTATTGGCTCCCAAAGTAAAAGTGATTGGCCAAGATATTCACTCTAATGGAGCGGATTGCTGCACTGAGCCGTCAAGTTACATCTTATATACTACTTATGTGCATACCTGTAGCCCTCTTTATTGTGGCGACGACTTTTTACCTGTGCCTCTATTTCGCATCCCTGCTATTGCCAATGGTGATTACAAAACGCTAATTAAGTGGCAAGAAGATTGGCAAGCATGCGATCAAATACAAATTAATGGCGCAACACGCTGTGAGTTTCCTGCCCTTGAGGAAATATCCAGTACTAAAAGTGATTTATATCGCCGCGGAAAAGACATCACCAAACGCATTAGTTTTTTAACTAAAAAGCCGGTTTACTATTACTTATATCGAGTTGGTGGTGTGGATAAAGCCTCTGAGCTTGAGCGTAAATGTCCAAGCTGTAATGGCGATTGGAAACTAGATGAGCCTTGGTTTGGGCTATTTGATTTTAGGTGTGAACCGTGTGGTTTAGTCTCTAATGTGTCGTGGGACTTTCAATAGCTTCTATAATGACGTTTTATACTTCAAGCGCTTTTAAAAACGACTCTATATTTGGTGCAAGTACATGGTGCGTTTTTTTACCGACGTGCTCTAGACACACCTCTCCAGAATGAATTAACACACTGACCAGTAAATCTTCTTTATCTGTTAAACCAATAAACACAGTTTCGGGTTGTTTTAGCTTTCGTTTCATTAAAACATGACCAGTGATGTTTTGTTGAAGCATATCGAAGTCGTCTCTATTCCATGCTTGCAACAGTTCAATTTGATGTCCGTCAATAATTGCCAATACGCTACCACCGTACATGTGCCCATAAAGTTCGCTTAACGCTGTTGGAAACTCAAGCTCTAATGCCTTAGCTAAATTGTTTAATGAGCCTGCTGGCTGCTGACGTACGCCTTGCCATTGAATATTTCCTTGCTCGTCAACCTCGCCTAGCTCACACGGACTCGGCCATTGTTCATCGTGTGCTATAAGTGGGTACTTAGCAGTGTTTTTGAGGGTGTTTTCGCTAAATTGATGGTGAAGTTGTTCTAAAAGCAATGCTACAGACATACTGTGAAACTCATTTAAATTAGATATAATGCGCACATTGTAACTATTTAAGAGCAAACATGACAGATTACAGCAACTCTCCAGACCTTAAAGGCAGTGTATTAGGACAATCTACTGAGTATGTAGACGACTATACGCCAAGCTTGCTTTTCCCAATTGCGCGCAAGCTAAATCGTGATGCTTTAAATATTGATGAAGCCGAACTGCCATTTAAAGGCCAAGATATTTGGACAGGTTACGAACTTTCGTGGTTAAACGCCAAAGGTAAACCGCAAGTGGCTGTCGCCTTATTTACTTTTGCATGCCAAAGCAGCCACATTATTGAGTCTAAATCGTTTAAGCTTTATTTGAACAGCTTTAATCAAACTCGTTTTGAGAGCATAAACACAGTTAAGCAACATTTAATCGATGACTTATCAGGCGCAGTTAATAGTCCGGTACAAGTAACCCTATACAAAGCGGACGATTTTAACTGTTTACCCTGTACTGCGCTGCCTGGGGAATGCATTGATGATTTAGATATTGAAATAGATAACTATGATATTGATGCCTATTCACTTAAAGCTCATAGCGATGAAATAGTGACCGAAACACTCAATAGCCATTTGCTAAAATCTAATTGCTTAATAACGTCTCAACCAGATTGGGCGAGCATTATTATAAGATACACAGGCGAGAAGATATGTCGTGAATCGCTGCTACGTTATTTAATATCGTTTAGAACACATAACGAGTTTCATGAGCAATGTGTAGAGCGCATTTATAGTGACTTAACCACGCAACTCAACATTAAAGAGCTTGAAGTGTATGCACGTTATACACGCCGAGGCGGATTAGACATAAACCCATACCGTTCTACGCATTATAACGAAACACCGTTTGCCGTTAAGATTAATCGTCAGTAAATACGTTAAACACCAAAACATAAATATTAAAAAAGGAGCCTCAGCTCCTTTTTTTATATTTAAATAACACGCTTTGTTGGGATAGGCATACCACATACATCAACGTAATTATACGATTGGACAAACCAGGGTTCCGTTCGGCTTTTACGTGCATCTATCAGTTGCTTGAACGATGCTGAGTTTGTCTTCATTACCTTGAATACTGTTACATCGCTATTAACATCAGCCAACACTTCAATATTTGTTATTGGATTAAACGCCAGTCCCTCAGTGGGTAAACGCTGCAAACGATTAAAGTGTTCCATACCTTCAAGCACTCTTCCAAACACGGTAATGTTTTTATCAAGGTAACGAGGGCCTTGCCCAATAGTGACAAAAAACTCAGTACTTGCGCTGTTTATATCATTAGCGCGTGCCATTGCAAATACACCATTGCAATGCACTTGCCATGTTTGAGTCTGTGTTTGATTTTGCGCAACAGCAAAACCATTTAAAAACCCCGTAACAGGCGCGTATCCATCGCCTTTTAACTCGGTAATTTTTAGTGGTTGCGATGTTGGTAAATAAAACTCTGCAGGTACGGTTTTATTCGCTGTTTTTATTTCTTTTTTACCCGAGCTGTCGCCACCTTGTGCTACAAACCCTTCTACAAAACGATAAACACGGGTGTTTTTATAAAAGCCTTCTTGCGCCAACGTTTTAATATGTTGCGTGTGTTTTGGAGCTAGTTGCGGATTTAATGCTATGTAAGCCGAACCAGTAGGTAAGGTTATTTTTAAAATATTTTGAGGATCGACTACTTGCCACTCATCTGCAGTTGCATTTTTTATTACATCATTGGCACTAAGTGGTGTTTGTATATTTATAACGGATTTATTGTTAGCTGTTGTAGCGCAGCCGCTCAGCAAAAGAGCCATTACATAAATTGAAAAACGTGTTTTCATATTCAACCTTTTATTTTTATTATTTAAAAGTAGCTTTAAGCAATCTAACTTACCTAGGGTCTGTTTGACATTAATGCGAGGTTATCGCCAATTTATAGGTGATAACCATAATACATAGGCTCTTCCTTGCCCAAATATCAAACAGGCTGCTGCAAATTCAACCTGACAGTTCATCAGGCTCTAGAGCTTATAGTTCAGTCCCAATCAAATTTATAGAGCACATCAACATTTTGGTATAAACCACTGGTTACCTCTATATAGAGTTGCGACAACAACTGGTAACGAATGGCCACTTCACTAAGTGACTCAAATACCCCAACGCTGTATTTAACTTGCAAGCTAGGCGCAACATAGCCTGAAATTTCTACCTTAGTGCTGTCACCACTTCCTGACGAACTTAAGCTAACATCAGAAAGACCAAACGTTTCACCTACCTTTGACACAACCCCTTCACTTCTACTAACCCCTTGAGAAAGTAATAACTGGGCAAGCATAGCGTTGCTTGATGCTCCCTCCCCCTCTCCTAGCGGCTGTCCATTGAGTAAGTATGCTAAGGTTTGCGCCTGATCCATTGCAGGCTCAGAGAACAGCTTTAGAGTGGGTTCTTTAACATTTCCCGTAAGCGTAACACCAGCTATAACACCATTTGCTGTATTAGCTGGGTTTCTGATTGCTTTAATATTCAAATAGGGATGTTCAATGGAGCCACTAAAGCCCACTTGGCCAGTTCTTATAATTAAATCTTGGCCAAATGCTAAATAAGTGCCATTTATTAAATTAAGCTCACCTGTCGCAATAATTGGAACACCTTGACTCATTTTAATCGCTAAATCACCAGCCACTTTAGACTCTAATCCGAACGACTCTACTTTAACGTCATTTTTAACGATCACATTTAAGTCTATGTCGTAGTCAAATGGTACCTTTTCGCTGGTTTCAGTTTTTTGATCAACAATAATTTCATCGTCACTAACCTGCACAGCACCTTCTGGAAGCTCTTCAATCGTAATACGACCATAAGGTACAACTACTTCACCCGCTAATTTAAGTGCATTATTAGCTAACCCTATTTTTAAATCTGGCGATATTTTAAAAGTAACGCCTTGCTGTGCGCGCACAAAAAACTGCTCGCCTTGCACATTTACATTTACTTCAGGTTGCTCATCTTGCCAATCAACATCACCGTTTAGCTTTACATTGCCACCTTGATTGTCGTTTATATTGCCTTCTATTGTGGCGGTCGTTTTATCAAATAATATGTTTATATTTGATTTTTGTAGCGCAATAGGAAGCTGTTCACCCTCAAGGTTTATATCGTTTACGTTAAGCTCACCATTTAATAGTGGGTCTTTTAACGTACCCGCAAGTGCGACCTTACCGCTAATATCACCTTTTAATTGCTCAAGGGTTTCAAGAAATGGCTGTAAGTCTGAAAGTAATATTTTATCAATATTAATAGTGCCATTAAGCGCCTGCGTATTTTGTATGTCGTCAATATTAATGTGTGTATTAATTTTACCTAGTACGCTTGACTCTATATTTGCTTCAAGCTGCCCCTTTTGAGAGTCTGAAAAAGCACTAATACTGAGTGTTTCTATAGGTAATTTAAAGCGATCTTCTTCTGAGGTTAAAACAGTGGTCAAGTCACTTGCATTTAAACTTGCGCGTAATGTTTTAAGAGCGCCTGCATTCCAATTGAGCGCCACATTACCCTTTACATCACCACGGGTGCGAATGTTATCGGGTAAAAAGTGTTTAAGCTCTTCAAGCGCTAAATTGTTTAACTTAGCATTTAACTGGCCTAGCGCTTTAGTTTGGGCAAGCGTGTCTATACAAAGCTCGCTTTGCTGAGAAGCCCAGCAGTGCGCACTTACATTAAAATTACCGTTTTGAGAGTTAAACATAACGGCAATATTTTTAGTGTTGCTAAAGCTTAACTTTTTGTCGCTTAGCGTTACATTACTAAACTCACCATTCCAGGTAGCGTTATTAATTTTGCCATTTACTTCAAGCTCTGCACTGCCCTGCTCGGCATCTACAGATGCTGTAAGTTGGTGATCTGTTTTATCGCCGCTAATATCAACTTTTACACTATTAATTTGCTCATCAGCCACAAGCGCCGATCCAACACTTAACGATACGTCAGTTTGCCAATCAGCGGCTGTATCCAACTGCCCTTTTACCTTCAGTTTATTTATATTGATTTCATTAAAAATGAAGCTATCAAGCATTAACGCTAAATCGACAGAAGGTGTTAGCCTCTGCCCTCTTACTTTTAAATCGGCGTTGCCATCGGCAATAAATGGCATATTTGCCTCTTTATTACTTTTAAGTGTTATTTTACCGTCAACTTTCCACGTATCATCAACTTGCCCACTGATTACTAATTTATTAGTGCCGCTACTTAAATAAAGGCTATCAATATTGGCTTTTAATGCATCATCAAGCTGAAAGTTTGACGCAAACTCAAGGGGTACCTCGTTTAATAATCCGCTTAGCTTAGTATCATCCATTTGTAGTTGCCACGAGCTTTCTGCAGCATTGAATGACCCTTTAAATTGCCCTGAAATATCGCTGGTTACAGCATCCGTAAAATACTGCGATTTTAGGTTTGAAAGCGAGCCGTTAAAACTCGCTTTAATGCCCTGTTGCCAATCAATATTAGCTTTTATAATCGAACTACTTTCATTGGCTTTAATAGTTAATGTTTTAAGCGTGGCTTGAGTTAAACCACCTGTCAGCTGAGTATTAAGATTAACAGCCGGATAAGCACCTAATTGGCTGTTTGCCTGTAAGTTGAGTTGGTAGTCATCAGCATTACCAGTTGCTTTAAGGCTTACATTTTTAACTTTAAGCTCATTACTTTGCGCATCAATAAGCCATTGGTTAATTTTGCCGCTTAGCTCAAATGGGTAATTTTTTTGCTTTAAATTAGCATTCGCTGTTAACGTGAGCGGATATTGTCCACTCGTTTCTAAATCTATAGATAAGCCAGCTAAATCACCGTTTAACTCTAAGTTTGCTTGGTGCTCGTCACTTTTTAAAGTCACTAAGCCTTTTACAGGCAAGTTACCTAAAAGCTCTGCATCTAATTGGGTATTAAGCTGCCACTGCTCATAGGTAGCTGAAAGCGACTGCAAATTAATCACGGCATCTTCTACATTTAATAGCAGCGAAATGTTTTCGATATTATGCTGCGCATCGCCCTGCTCAATTGTTACCTTTTCGATATCAAAGGCTTCAATGGCTAAATCAATGGGTGATGTAAATTCAATATCAGGAAGTGCTGGTAATTGCGTAAGTGCAGCTTTGTTGCTTTGAGCAGTTTGCGCCTTGGCAAGTTGTTCTTGCTCTTTTAAAGCAACAAGTATACTCGGAATATTTAAGCTTTTTACAGTGAGTTTTGAACCTTCAGCCTTGGCTGATAGTTGAAAGTTATTAACGCTCACATCTGCACTAGGGTGGTTTAATGTAAACTCATTAACCGCTATATTTTTTATTGAAACATTAAAAGGTAAAGTAATTTTTTCAAGGGGCTCAAGGGGTGCTTCATCTTGCGCTTCAACTGTTTTTGGCAAGGTTAGTTTAATAGATTTAGCGCTTAAATTATCAACACAGATACCATCACACTGCCACCAAAATAAATCGATTTTTAATTGCTGGGCATTAAAATCTAGACCATTATTTTTAAAACGAACATTAAACGCATCGTTATAAATAAAGCGGCCATCTTTAATTTCTATGTGTAATCCATCAACAACTTTATTTGCCGTATAGGCAATAAATTGATTACCGGGTGCAGTAAATAATAAACAAAATACGCTAATAATTAGCGAAACTAAAATTGCACTTACTATGGCTGTTATTTTTTTTATTATTAACATTAAATTTCTGGCCCTATGGTAATACTCAAGCGGGTACTTTTGCTATCTTTAGTTAAGCCCCAAGCGTGATCAATTCGTACAGGGCCCACAGGCGTTAAATATCGAAAACCAAAACCAGCACCCACTTCAAATTCATCTGAAAAATCATTCGTAGCAGTACCACCATCAACAAATAATGCTGCACGCCAATTTTGAGCAAACTGATAGTTGTACTCCATAGTGCCAGCAAGCAAATATTTACCCCCTATTAGTTCACCATCATCATTTTCTGGCGAAATTGACTGATAAGCAAAACCACGAACGCTTTGATCACCGCCGGCATAAAACCGCAGTGAATACGGTACATTATTTATGTCATCAACTAGCATTGCGCCAATGTTTGCCTTAAGAAAAACTAAATGCTTATTAAGGTATGTACGAAGCCATGCATGCTGTAATTGAACCCTCAACAAATTCGTGCTGGAAAGCGCATCATCTAGGCCAAACTCTGCTGATATAAGCCATTGCTCGCCCCAATAAGGAGTCGTTCCGCCTTTTAAACTTTTGCGAGCATAACTAATTCCGGGCATTAACATTTCAGTCGACTCTTCTGGATCATCGCCAAGACGATACGTCTCTTGGTCTCTGCGTAAAAACGCTGTTCTTACCCAATTTTCCTCAGTAAGCCACTGCCTTTGTAATTGTGCGGTTAATATCTCGCTGTAGACATCATCTGCAAGTTCGTCTTCCAGTTTATAACCCACTGAAAAACGCCATAAATCATCATTAGGGTCGTCTACAGGAACGCTGTATGCCATAGAGAGATCTTGTTGCTTTTCAGCAATATTCATATTTGTATCAAGGTAATGGCCATCCTCTGTGATCCAAGGTTTACTCCACTTAAAACGGAACCTAGGCTCACTTTCAGAAACACCGCCGCCAATTTCAAAGCTATTTGCAGGTTTAGGAACAACCTCAACTTTGATGGGAACTTGGGCGTTTTTGCGCGCTGTAATATCAGCATAAACACGCACACTAGCAAAATAAGGTGTGCTCGAAAGCTCAAGGTTATAGTCGGCTATGTAAGTTGACTTATAAGGTTGTCCCTGAGTAAATGGTGACAAAGAACGAATATATTTTTCAGCTGGCGTATCACTGGTAATTTCAATACTGCCATATTGATAACGCACACCGGTGTTAATCACAAACGTGACAACGGCACTATTTTTTTTAATTGAAACTTCCAATTTGCGGGCAGGCCATTTAGCATCAAAGTAGCCAAGCTCCAAAAGCATAGATTCTATTTTTTTATACGCTGACTCATAGTCACCATGGTTTAGCACATCACCCTGTTTTAAATTGGTATTTTTAATAAGGGTTTGTAATTGTTTATCGTTCTTCCCTTCACCATTTAATGTAATATTAATGGCGTCTATCCGTGTTGCAGGACCACGCTCAATTTTTACAACGAGTTCACTATCGTCTTTATCAAATTCAACCTCAACTGTTGGGCTGTAGTAACCCAGTGCTTTTATGCTGTTTTGTACCTGGCTTTTAGCATAACGTTGAAGGGTTCTTGTTGGTTTTTCACCTGTAAGCTGCTTTAGGTATAGCGCTACGTTTTTTTCTAAATCACCATTTATGCCTTTAATTTTGTAGTCTTCGATGACTCTTTCTGCCGCATAGGAATTTGCAGTCATAAAAACAATGGCAATGCACATGCAACGTAAAAACTTAATAAACAAGCAAATATCCTTACTCTTATATACTACTTAAAACGAGCTAATGTGGCGCATATTAACATAGCCATAATGACCAACACATTAACTTAATGACAAACTCAGTTTAAATATGAAATGTGAAGAAGATAAAATTAGTACGCGTTAAGACAATATTTTAGTTACAATAGTGCCAACGAACACAAAATTATTTTTAGATGAGTTTTTAATGCAATTTCCAGATGACGAAAACGGCCAGCTGTTAGCCGAAATAGCCGCTGCAGGCGTCGATTTAAGTAAAATGCAGCAAATCGACTTTTTCATTTTATTTGAGCAACAAGCCGATGCTGATAAGTTTGCTAAAGATATTGTTTCTGATGCATTAGTACAAACCGCTGACGTCGAAAAATGCAAAGACACTGGCGTTTGGGAAGTAATCACTCATGTACAAATGGTACCAGAGCACACATTACTAGGCCAAGCTGAACAGTACCTAGAAAGTATAGCGAATGGCTATAACGGTTACGGTGACGGCTGGGGATTAATGGACGAAGACGCCGCTTAATATATTAAAAATCAGTTAAGTTTAACGACTTAACTGATTTGCCTTTCTAAAACTCCCCTTATAATCAAATAGCTTATCTGCTACTTTCCAACCATATTTTTTACTTTTTCGCGCAATCACAAAGTCAGGGGGCACCAAGTCGAACTGCGCTTTAATTACCTGTTCTGCTGCTTCAAAGTCTGTTGGTTTTTGTCCATGCGCAAGCCGTTTGCCAAATTGTTTATTAAATATAAACTGACCGCCTTTACTGGCAAGGTTATAGACTTCATCACAACTAGTGCCGTCTTCGTCAAAATAAGTAACTTTGATTAGCTCGTCTTTAAGTTGAGTTACTGTTAGCCCACTACAACGAAGCACTAATGCATTTTTTAAGTTTAGCGCATTACGCAACTTGTCGTCAGGATCAGCCATTATAACGCCGCAGTCGTGGCATTTTCGAGCAGCAATATCGTTTTGCGCACCACATTCCTCACACTCTTTAAATCTAAAACGATAATCACACTGCTCTTTGCTACCTTCATCGTCTTCTAATAATCCTTGGCAACGTCTACCAAAATGCTCAACAACTTTGCCAGCAGAGTCCGTTTTACCCCAAAATATATTAGCAAACCCACAACCTGGACAAAGTACTTGTACAGGTTCATTATCGCTGCCGCCTTTTTTATCCCCTACTTCAGGGTGAAATAAATTAAAACCATTTCCGGCATAATCAATCACTAAGCAATCGGTTTTAGATTCTGATAATCGTAAGCCCCGACCTACAATTTGTTGGTATAAGCTTACAGACTCTGTAGGACGCAAGATGGCAATAAAATCTACATGTGGCGCATCAAAGCCGGTTGTTAACACAGAAACATTAACCAAATACTTTAACGTTTTACTTTTAAACGCAGAAATGATTTTATCGCGTTCAATATTAGGCGTATCGCCTGTAATTAGCGCGCTTTGGCCTGTTGGTAAGTAGCTTAATATTTCTTGGGCATGCATAACTGTTGCCGCAAAAACCATTACACCTTTGCGCTGCTCGCTATATGCAATCACTTGTTTAAGAATAGCCTGAGTTGCTCGCTCGTTACTTTTTAAAAGCGCGTTCATATCATCGGCAGTGTATTGGCCAAACGCATTCGTCTCTAGAGACGAAAAATCGTAGTGGTTAATGGCAGCATCAACTTCATTTGGTGGGGTTAAATAGTTATTTTTAATCATGTACCTAAGCGGCAATTCAAATATACAACGTTTAAATGGGCTTTCTGTCGTCCCTTTAACAAAACCATGATAATGGTGATGGTATATCCACCCCATGCCTAAACGATAAGGCGTAGCCGTTAAGCCTAATACTTTTAAATGCGGGTTGTACGCTTGTAATGCACTTATAACTTTGCCGTATTGGCTTTTTTTATCACCATTTACTCTGTGGCATTCATCAATGATAAGTAAAGAATAATGCTCATTGAGTTTATCCAAATTACGTGAAAGTGACTGCACACTAGCAAAAGTGACTTGATGCGTTAAAGATTTTTCTTTTAAACCTGCTGAAAATATACTCGCCTCTAAACCAAAGCTTTTATATTTTTGTGAATTTTGCTCTACGAGTTCTTTAACATGAGCAAGTACCAATATTTTTTGTTTAGCTATACGGGCAAGCTCAGCGATGACTAAACTTTTACCTGCACCTGTTGGCAACACAATAACTGCGGGATCGTTGGTTTTTCTAAAGTGAACAACGGTGCGTTCAACCGCCTCTTGCTGATAGGGTCTAAGTTTATAGCTCATGGGAAAATAATTGGATTTGAATAAGAATACGTTATCTAATAACGGATGGCGTTTTTTAGCTTTATTTAAATTATTGACAGGAAATAAAAAGAGAAGCTGCGCCTCTCTTTTATATTGTTAAGCTAGGTGTTTTTGTAAATCAACATTTTCAAACGCTTTTGGGCGGCGGCCACGGCCAGTCCACTCAATGATTTCACCATCAACTTCAATGCGATATTTAGCTTTAACTTTAGTGCGCTTATCTGCGGATGTGTCTTGTAAATCTTCTAACGTAAGTCCTTTTTCTTTTAAAAGATCCAAAACTTCCTGTTTTGCTTTTTGCTGTTGGGTATATTTTGAAATTGCATCAGTAACTAATTGTTGTGCTTTTTCAAGTTCAGTTAAGGATGCAGTCTTTATAAAAGCTCGAACTTCTTTCATTTATATCTCTTTAAATTTATAAACATAACAAAATAAGTATAGATACTTTAATTTAAAATAACTATGACAAAGAATAAAGATTTTAAAAATAAGAAATTGCTATTACTAAAATTAATACACAAAATAACTAAAAAACTATCAACTTTTTTAAAAGCAAAATTGATATAAACTGTTAACTAAATTAAAGCTACATTTCCTTTGGAGAAATTTTTATTTGCCAACAAAACAGTTCATTATTTACATTGAATGTCGCAATAGACATTTTCATATTTTTAAGCTTTGCAGCTTCAAATTTTTCGTAAATTTCATCTTCACTAAATGCAACAGAAGTTTGATCTAATAACCTTTCAATTTGTTGTCTTAAAGCATTTTGTAAGCTATTTAATTTTGTTTTACTCGTTTGATCAATATTTAGCATTATCTTTGATACTTTAGACATTATATCTGCAAACCAGAGCTTTTCTTCATCATTGGATATATTTAAGCTCTGAATTTTTTGAATCACTTCTTTATTTCGTGTCTGAAATAACTCAATATGACCTTGAAGCTTCAAAGTTACTAAGCTTTCAAGTTCATTTAATATGTTGTTTTCCAACATCCAATTAAGTATTTTCAAACCGCTTTTGCAATCGTTGGTTATAACTGAATCAGGGTGATGCATCATTAATATAATTTCACCATCTTTATTAAGCACTCTACGTGCCTCATTTAAAGAGTGTGACCAATTAGAATACTCAAAACCGAATTGGCTAACTAATATATCAAAATACTCATTTGGATAAGGTAGATTTTCTAATGAAGTATTAAACTGAAACTTAACTTTATTAATAGCACTATTAATTTCATCAACATCACTGGTAATTTTTAACTCATCAATGTTTGCTAAGTCGCAGCCATACACCGAGCCAGATAAGTTTTTTCTTTTTAAAAGGCATTGTAGCCAGATTGCTAACGCTCCCTTACCGGTTGCTAAATCAAGATAAACAGCACCTTCTCCTTTTTCTAATACAACGTCATCCCAAAAGTTTAACACTTCTTCTGGGTAACCTAGGGCTGTATTTGCATCACCAAAACTAGATAAAGCTTTTGTAAGGTCCCAGTAATGATCCCAGTGCATTTTATTTTCTCCAAAAAAAAGAGTGACTCAAGAGTCACTCTTTATTATATCTAAACTAAAAACTTAGAAAGACTGTTTAAAGTTTAAGTACATTGTACGACCAAAACCTGAGTAAAGATCGAAGTTGTAGTCACGACCGCCAAAAGCGAAAAGTGGTGGCTGCTTGCCAAATGCATTTTGTGCACCGAAGCTCACTTTACCGTTCCAAGGTGTGTTGTACGCAACTTGTAGATCATGAGTTACCCATGAAGGAATGTGACCTTCACACTCACCATCTGCAGTGATGTCTTCACACTGGCTATCAATCAGGTTTAGATTCCAAGTGAAATCAAAATCAGAAATAGAGTAAACGTTAGACAGGTTTAGACGCATTTGCGGTACACCTGGATCATCTACGAAGTTACGACCACCATCTGTTTTGAAATCAACAATGTGAGATAGGTTAAAGTTAGTTCTTAAAGTACCAGCATCACCAAATTCAAACATTGAATTAGCTTTAAAGTCGATACCTGAAGTTTCTAAACTACCATCGTTACCAAAACCACGTACTAGCTGAGTAATCGCACCGTTTGGTGAACGAGATACAGTGAATGCATCTGGCACAGAGTCACCACGTAAACGTGCATCAATGATAGCTTGAGCAGAAAACGCACGGATTCGGTTAGTGATTTCAATGTTGTAGTAATCAAGCTCTACAGAAATCGCATCTGTTACTTGGTAAACAACACCAAGTGAGTATTGGTCAGACTGCTCTGAACCTAGATTAGGGTTAGCAATAACTAATGCGTTGATTTGTGAAGAACAATCTGCAGCTTCACCAATTGCTAAACATGTAGCTTCATCAGAAACTGAATCAGCTGATTCAGAAGGCTGTTGAGTTAAGTCTGGTAATGAAGGAGCGCGGAAACCTTTACCCCAAGATGCACGAAGTACTAAGTCATCGATTGGGTTGTAACGTGCTGATACTTTAGGTGAGAAATCTGAACCATAGTCAGAGTAATCATCGTAACGACCGGCAAAGTTAAGCTCAAACTCTTCAGTTACTGGAACTAATGTTTCAAAGAATAAACCACGAACTGAACGTCCACCACCTGCACTGCTACCTGAAGAACCACCTACTTGACCTGCTGCAGAAAGTGAATCGTATACGTCAGCATAATCTTCTGAACGGTATTCAAAACCTACGAATGCTTGGATTGCACCTGCGTCTGTTTCCATGATGTCAAACGCAGCATTTGCGTAAAACTCTTCTTGGTTAAACTTACCAGTACGTGAAGTAGTTACCGTCATTGCGCCTCTAACTTCTTCAGATGCACCGAACGGGTCGTTAAGCATGTAAGTACCGTCGTTAATGTATTGACGAGCAATACTACGAAGGATGTAACCTGTACCTACGTTGTGGCTTTCGTTAATTGTTTTACGAACACCTGTTTCAACAGAAACGTCACCAATCATGCCTTTAGCGCCAAAACCGATATCTTTAAGCTCTGTAGAAAGGTTGTTGTCACGATTACCTAACGCAGCAAAACGATGCCAAAAATCTAGACCTTGCTGTTCCATTTCTAGAGAAGCATCGTAGATTGGGCTGTTAGGGTTAGTTGGGTTGTTAGGGCTATCGGCACTAACAAATACTGTATCTGTTGATGCGTCAAACGCTGTTGTATCTAGACCTGGAGCGTAACGACCGAATGATTTAGTTTGTGCGATGTTGATGTCTGTGTAAATACTCCAGTCATCGTTCACATCGTATGTAGCTTTAACGAAAGCTGAGCGGTTTTTGATTGACGCTTCATCAGCAGATACTGCTGCGAAGTTAAAACCACAACGTGCGCCAATGCGGTAGAAGTTTTCATTACCTACGCCTTCACATGTAGCTTCTGGAGAGAAGAAATCAAAATTACTTGCTCTTTCACCATCTGTAGTTGTGAATGTTGTGAAGTTGTTTGAATAAACTGAACCACCTGGGCTGTACCATGGGAAGTCACGAGCGTAAACAATGTCACGACCACTCCAAGATGCACCAGCAAGTACACGAGAGTTGTCTGAAGAAGCACCGAAAAGTACAGAACCATTTTCACGGTCGCCGCCTTCATGCTCAATACGGCCAGAACCTAAAGTAACTTCTGCACCATTAAAGTCTTTACGTAAAATTACGTTAATTACACCACCGATAGCATCTGAACCGTAAAGTGCAGAAGCACCATCAGTAAGGATTTCAACACGCTCAACAGCTGCCATTGGGATTGAGTTCAAATCTTGGCTTGAACCAGTAAGAGTTGACTTAGGTAAACGACGGCCATCTACTAAAACTAGAGAACGGTCAGAACCTAAACCACGTAAGCTTACCGTAGTAGCGCCCTGAGCAGAACTACCAGACTGCGGACGGAACGAACCCAGACTGTTAAATGTAGTATTACGTAATAAATCAGCTACTGAAGTTTCACCACTAAGCTCGATTGCAGTACGGTCGATAACTGTTACTGGTAAATCACCAGCCATATCAACACGTTTGATACGTGAACCAGTTACTTCAATACGCTCAACTTTTTCTGCAGAATCTTCTTCTGCAGCAAAAGAACTTGCTGAAAATGCAGCTGTAGATGCTGCGCCAAAAGCGATCGCTAAGCGAACTGCTTTTGAAACTTTGTTATTTAACATTTGATTCTCCCAGGAATACATTTATTAATTATAATTTTTTCAGTCTAGCGGTACAAAACGTATTGAGTACCCCAATCACTGTGCCTTCAATGATAATACTAGTGAAAGAGCAAGGTCAACAAGGAATTAACGTTGCGTTAATAATTAATTACTAAAAAGAGCTAAACGTAAATTACATCAAAAAAAAATAAATCTTAAACTATTGTTAATTAACAAATAAATACACAATCTAAATTTAGTGCATTAACAGTTTGTTGCTTTTTTCACTTCAAATTAAAATATTTACTTTTGTAAGTTTTGTAGTTCAACGCAAATTTAATAAGCAAAGAGCTTAAAAATCAGGCAGAAAAAGCTGACCGAGGTTGTTTTTTTTATTATCTATCACTAAGGCATCAAATATTGCTGCAGATATCGGAACCAGCTGTCTCTGTTGGTATAATGGGTAATTAAGTGCATTTTTTCCATTAAATATTTCTGCCCCTGACATCGCATAAACATACTCTATAATTTGCCCGCGCCTGACTTCAAAGTCAGGATGTTCTGCCTTGTGTTTTTTTACCGCTTGTACATGTGGTGGAATATTTTTTTCGTAATCGTTTAGATTTCTACCAAGGCGTTTTTTGTAAACAAGCTTTTGATCAAACTCACCGGCAAAAAGTCGCTTAGTATAATCTTTTACTATTTCGTCAAGTTGGGCAATTTCAAACTGTGAATCAAACAAAGCCTCAAATAGCTCTTTTTGAAACTCTTGGGCAAATTCAGTCCAATCACTTCTCACGGTTTCCATACCTTTAAAGACGATTTTAGATTCATCACCTTTTGCTATTTTACCAACGTAACGTTTTTTAGAGCCCGTTTTTTTATCGCGAATTGTAGGCATAAAAAAGGGACTGTAATGGGTTTCAAATTCAATTTCTAAATAGCTTTTTAAATTAAAATGCTTCGCTATATGCCGCTCCCACTGATGATTAATATGAGTCATCAATTCATTACCAATTTTATTGCAGCATTGGGCAGTTAAGCTCTCATCCACTTTTACAAAAATTGAGTCTGTATCACCATAAATAACACTGTACCCAAGCTCCTCCATCCATTTACGCGTCGTTTGCATAATTTCATGGCCGCGCAGCGTAATAGAACTTGATAAACGAGGATCATAAAATCGACATCCCTTAGATCCAAGTACACCATATAAGCTGTTCATAATAATTTTAATTGCTTGCGATAACATTGGTTGGTTGGTGTCTTTGGCGTTTTGACGGGTTTTAGTTAGGTATTCAATTAACTTTGGTAAATGATGCTCACTACGAGAAAACACTGCATTATTAAAGCCTTGTATTGCATCATTAGGGGCATTTAACCCTTTTATTAACCCTAGGGGATCAATACAAAAAGTGCGCATAATAGAGGGGTATAAACTTTTAAAATCTAAAACCAGAATATTTTTATAAAGCCCAGGCAATGAGTCCATCACGTAACCACCAGGGCTGTCAAAAGACAAACCATGGTCGCCTAAATTAGGGGCTACATAACCACTGCGGTGCAGCAAGGGTAAATACAAATTAGTAAAAGCAGCTACAGAGCCGCCCATTCGCTCAAGCTCAAGGCCTGTTAACTGTGTGCGAACAATTGCAAACTCATATAAATTTAATTTTGTGAAAATACGATTAACTAGAATACAGTCTTGGCGGTTGTAAGCCGCTAGAGTCAGTTTATCCTCATTAAATTGACGAATAATTTCGCCTAACCGGTTATCTGATTGAATTAGCTTGGCTTCACCTAATACTTTTTCGGCAATGTTCCCTAAAGAGTAATTATCAAAGTGGTAAGTCGCATTTTTTAAAGTGTCAATTCCATCAACAACACATCTCCCTGGCAACGTAAGGCGTGTATAGTGCCCCGTATTGATATTAATTGGTTGGTTATCTCTGCCCAATTTAAGGGAAATACCAAGCGCTTCAGCACGGGTATTAAGTACTGTAAAATCAAATTCTATTACATTCCACCCAATAATAATGTCGGGATCATTACTACTTAAATAAGTATGTAACTTTGTAAGTAACTCAAGCTCATCTAAACACCAGTCAATGTTGATTTGTTCACTATGATTGTGTGGTTCGCCAATCATTAAAACGCAGTCAAGTCCATTACCAACAAGACCAATTGAAAACAGAACTCCTTCCCCATCACATTCAATGTCTAATGACAGCGACTTAAGCTTAGGCGTGTAATCTGTATTTGCTTTCAATTTTGCGTTTTGTATAAGTAAAAAGCCGTTTTTTTGACTAACATCTCCAGTAACCCAAACACCACCTCTAATAAAGCGCTCCATTAAAAAGCGATCGCTGTGGCGAATATCACCCTCGTAAACAGTTATAGTGTTTTCAAATAATGTTCGTGCCTTATAAAGACTGCTGGTATTGTTAAAATAGCAGGCAACACAGCCTTTGCCGCTAAAGTGACTCATTTCAACTGTTTTAAAATTAACACTTATACGTGCGCTATCTAATAACTGCTGGGCATGTTGCTGTTGTTCTTGTGCAATAAAAAACACAGCTTGCTGATTTTCAATAACAACTTTAATTGGGCCGTGATCGGATGCAAGCCAATAGCATAGTGTGATCCCCTCACTATGTTTAGACGAATATTGTTGCCTTGATAAAATAAAGCCCTGATAGATTGCTTGTGTCAATGCACGATCCCACTTAATATACACACTGTAATTATATACATACTTTAGGCAAATCATTCCATGCTTTCTGACTCTCTAAAAAAAACTATTAGGCAAGTGCATCAGCATGTGGCTAAAAACCTGAATGATTATAGGCCGCGCAGCAGTCAAAATTACCTTGTTGCAGAAATTGCAAAAACATTAGCTGGTGAGTATCACAAAAAACAACGAATTTGCGTCATAGAAGCTGGCACAGGTACCGGTAAGTCACTTGCTTATTGTTTGGGGGCCTTGCCTTTAGCATTGGCACAAAAAAAGAAGCTAGTAATTTCTACGGCTACAGTGGCATTGCAAGAGCAATTAATTGCAAAAGAACTGCCTTTTTTTAAAACACATTCTGGGCTCGACTTTAAGTTTGATTTAGTTAAAGGGCGCCACCGCTATATTTGCGCCCATAAACTTCATAATGCTGTTAATGGTGATAGCCAAACTCAAATGGACTTTATGCCAACGCTTACCTCTCCACTAAGTGATATGGAAAGCAAGTGCTTGCAAGGGCTATACGATGCTTACGTAAATAAAAAATGGCAAGGCGATAGAGATAGCTGGGCAGATACAATTCCCGACAGAGTTTGGAATTTAATTGCTTGCGACAAGCATGCTTGTCAGCGCCAAATGAAAGCGCATTTGACTTGCCCATTTCAATTAGCTCGCCAACAACTCATGCAAATGGATGTGCTGGTTATTAATCACTCTCTGCTACTGGCTGATTTAGACTTAGGCGGTGGTAAAATTTTACCCGAGCCAGACAACACTATTTATGTAATTGATGAAGCACACCATTTAGCCCATATAACACGCGATTTTTCGTCTGCTGCAGCAACCATTAAAGGCACAATAGAATGGCTCGATAAGCTCACTAAATTCAGTGGAAAAATGGCAAAAGTGCTAGTAGGACAAGGAGCCATAGGTCAAAACTTTAAGCTTTGCGATAGTATAAACGATGCAAATAAAGACCTAAAAGTAGTGAGAGATATTCTTGATAATGCTGACTTTGAATATTCAAAAGACGACACATACCGTTTCGAACATGGTGAAATACCCAAATCGCTACACAGCAAAGCAAAAGATATAAGCGAAGCCACACAAGATGCACTGCGTTGTTTAAATAAAATGCACGACACCCTTACACAAGATGTGAGCGACGGCGACATAAAACCTTATATTGCCGATCCTATTCTTGCTGAAAGCGGTCACTACATTAATCGTTTAGAACAACTAAATAAATTATGGTTTAGTTATGCCAACAAAGGAGAAGGCATACCCCACGCACGTTGGATAAAACGCCTTGAGTACAAAAGTCATCATGACCACCTTTTAAGCGACTGCCCCATTGAAGTAGGCTACTACCTAAAAGACAAACTTTGGAACGAGTGCGCCGGCGCTGTTTTATGTTCTGCCACATTAAGTGCACTTGGTTCGTTTGACCATTTTGCTTATGAAAGTGGTTTAGCAAAAGAGGAAGGCGTTAAATTTATAAAGGTTCCCTCGCCCTTTGATTACCCAAAACAGGCAACATTACGCATTCCTGTGTCTAAAGTTGAACCTACCGATAAAGACTTTAGCGATCACTTAGCAACCACCTTGCCAGAGTATTTAAGCACTAAAAAGGCAAACTTAGTCTTGTTTGCCTCGTACTGGCAAATGGACCATGTAGCAAAGTTTCTTAGAACAAAAGGTTTTAACTTATTAGTACAAGGTGAGATGTCGAGAGAGTCACTGCTTAAAAAACACAGTCAAAATATTGATAGCGGTAAAGGTAGTATTTTATTTGGTACGCAAAGCCTTTCAGAAGGTCTTGATTTACCTGGTAAATATTTAGAGAACCTCATTATCACAAAAATCCCTTTTGCTGTACCTACCTCTCCAATAGAAGAAGCGCAAGCAGAATTTGTGCAAAGCAAGGGCGGTAATCCGTTTTTAACAATTACAGTCCCTGATGCTGCTAAGAAATTGGTACAAAGCTGTGGTAGACTGCTGCGAAAAGAGAGTGACGAAGGCTGTATTACTATTCTTGATAGGCGTTTAGTAACCAAACGCTACGGTAAAGCCATGCTCGACACCCTACCACCATTTAAAAGACAAATAGACTATTAATGTTTGAACTCGCACTCGACCCGACAACTTGGGCAATTTTATGTGCTGTTGCATTGGCAGCAGGCTTTATAGATGCAATAGCCGGTGGCGGTGGCATGTTAACCGTGCCCGCATTACTTACAGCTGGTTTACCACCGCACCTAACATTAGGTACTAATAAACTCGCTGCGAGCTTTGGTTCGTTAACAGCAAGTTTTACCTATTACAAAAAAAACCTTTTTAGCCCCAAGTTTTGGTTGGCATCAATTATCGCAACCGCAATAGGCGCGCTACTTGGTACGGTTATTGTTGATTATTTAAGCATCGACTTTTTAAATAAGTTGCTACCAATTATTATAATTGTTGTTGCCTGCTATAGCTTATTTGGAAATTTGAGCACCACACAAGGTGATGAGTTACCAAAACTCAACAATACAATGAAAATAAAGCAATGGGTCCAAGGCCTAGCACTCGGTTTTTTTGATGGATTAGCAGGCCCAGGCACCGGCACATTTTGGACCGCGTCTAACGGCATGCTTTATAAAATGAACTTGCTTCTTAATTGCGGTTTAGCCCGCTCTATGAACTTTGTGTCTAACTTTATTTCTCTTATAACCTTTGTAGCTTTAGGGCATGTAAACTTTTTGCTTGGTATAACAATGGGCTTTTTTATTATGTTAGGAGCCTGGTTTGGTGCGCACTCTGCAATTAGGTTTGGTAGTAAATTTATACGCCCTGTTTTTAATACCATGGTTATACTTTTAGCATTAAAACTCATTTACGAGGCTTACTTTTAGCATGCAAGTGAATGCATTAGAAAAACTACAACAGCAAGTTACTTCGCTCAAGCAACAAGCTGAGCAATTTGACAGAGCTAAATTGTTTGCTAAAAACCGTTATATGCAAGCACAACCTAGCCTATTTGACCGCGCTGTATTTCAAACTAAAAGCATGAACCTGGCTGATTACGTAAACGAAATAGAAGAAGAAGTAGCAAGCTTACCACCAAGCGATCACCGCCATGCTTATACCTACGCGCTAGAGCGAATTGCATCGCAAGTCCAGGCCGTATTTAATGTCATTAAATCAACACCAATTTGGGAAAAAGAAAATAAAAGTCGGTATAAACCTCGCCCAAAACAAGCTGTTTATAAGCAAGCTGTAAAAAAAGTGATGCAGTCTTCTCATGAACTTTACGACGAGTTAAAACAAAACCATGAGTTTGAACGCCGCTTAATGCTGATGATAGAAGAGCGTAAAATGCAAATGGAAAATGCATCCCCAGCAAAAGCCCAAAAGCTTAACCTTGAAATATTAAGTACTCACGCACGTTTAGGTCGATGCAGAAAAGCCATTTCAGCCACTGAAGATAAAATACAACAAGTAGAAAAACAGCAACTCCGTTAGGGCTTTTTTCATGCAGCTATACTACCACCCTCTTTATTCAAATTTGCCTTTGCCCGAAAGGCACCGCTTTCCAATTCAAAAATATCAACGGCTTAAAACCGAAATAGAGCATTTAGGCTTTTTACCAACCGCATTCAAGCAGCCCGCTAAGGCAAGCCCCTCGCAATTGGCCTTATGTCATAGCGAGCAATATATTAATAATTTTTTAACTGGAAACTTATCTGATAAAGCGATAAAAAAGATAGGCTTTCCTTATTCGGCTCAATTAGTTGAACGAACATTGCTGTCTGTCGGTGGGAGTATTCAAGCAGCAGAAGAGGCTTTAAAAAGCGGACTAGCCTGCAATTTAAGCGGTGGTTATCACCATGCCTATAGCGATTACGGCAGTGGTTTTTGTATATTTAACGATTTAGCCATAGCGGCCACACACTTATTAAATACTCATAAAGCTAAAACTGTGCTGATTTTTGATTGCGACGTGCACCAAGGCGACGGCACAGCGCAGATTATTAATCAGCAAAGCCATAAAAATATCATTACTTGCTCAATTCATTGCGAGCAAAACTTTCCGCGTTTAAAGCAGCAATCTGATTACGACTTTTCTTTACCTGCTAAATCTGGCGACGATGAGTATATCGACACATTACAACACTCACTTGCGCTGTGTGTAAGTATCCATCAGCCAGATATTATTCTGTACAACGCGGGCGCAGACATTTACACAAAAGATGAGCTAGGTTTATTAAATGTATCTATTACAGGTGTTTATGAACGAGATCTTTTTGTTCTTGATTTTTGTAAGCAACATAACATTCCCCTTATGTGTGGTTTAGGCGGCGGTTACCAACGTAATTTAGACAGCTTAATCAATGTGCATAAACAACTATTTAAAGCGGCTATCGATTTATAACAATCCTTAGTATAGACTTACTTAAATGGAACATAACAAAGCGGTAGGAACATGCGATTACACGACGATATACATAACTATTACGAAAAAATTGTTGTTGAAGAAATCATAAAACGAAAACTAGACGAAAAATATGACGACGACGTTATGGCCGACTTTTGCTGTACCGTGTTAAACCAACTGCCACCTCGTTACATTCGTTACGACGTAGATATGGCGTTTTATTTACCACAAGCTGAACGCATACACATGGAAGAACGTGTTCAAACCGCTATTGATGTGGCTATTAGTCAAATATCTAAAAAGAAAAATTTAAATGACCAACCCTCTTGAGGAAGCGCCAACGCATATTAAACTCGCTGTTGATTTAATTATGATACTGGAGCAACACAACGTAGAGCCTGAAGAAGTATTAAAAGCGCTCGATATAGTGAAAAGTGACTTTGAAAAGAAGCTAGTTAACAACTAGCTTCATTCAACTGTGTCTACTTCATACACAGTGACCGCTCCGTCACGTTTAGTGCAATCAATTTTAATTTCGCCAAATGTTCTTCTAGCTGATGTTGACCTTCGGCAAGTCATGTTTTGAGCTTTAACACCAAACTGCTTAATGTAGAGCGCAACAATTGCATCTATTTGCTGCTTCTCTTCTAATGTTGCAGCGGCATAGAAAGTATCATATTGATGTGACCAATTTTCAACGCCAGCTTCTGCAGCTACACCTAACCACCCCATGCCAAGTTTGGTTGATTGATCTAAATATTGACCTTTTAAAAACATAAACGCTAGGGTGTATTGTGCGCTTTTATACCCAAGTGCTGCAGGCTCTTTTAAATCATTAAAAGATTGTTCGTACAGCCCGTTTTTATAGGCTTTAATACCGTTGTATTCTTTTTTCTTCATTGTATTATCGCTGTATAAATTAACTGGGGTCGACCCACACCCACTTAATAAACTCACAGCCAAAATTGCTGTAGCCAGTAAATACCTAACCATAACTAGTCCTTTATTATTTTTAATATGCGAGTACCGAATCTGGCTTACACTCTTCGTAAAGCCTGTTATTCTATAACTCTATTCGTATAATTAAAATATTATCATGAGCTTAGCAAGTTTACTTCGATTATTTTTTCTGGCTGCAATTTGGGGCGCGTCATTTTTATTTATGCGCATGGCCGCCACTAGTTTAGGGCCCGCAGTCTTAATAGAATTTAGAGTCGGCTTTGCGGCACTCACACTATTTATAGTTGCGCTGTATTTAAAACGTCGCTTGGCGTTTACTAAACACAAAAAGCACTTTTTTATAATTGGCGCTCTTAACTCCGCCCTGCCTTTTTTACTTTTTGCTTATGCCGCGCAAACTATCAGCGCATCTACGTTATCTATTTTAAATTCTACAACGCCTATTTGGGGCGCAGTTGTGGGTATTATCTGGAGTAAAACCAAGCCAACTAAGAGTATGGTTTTAGGCTTGCTGTTGGGTTTAGTAGGTGTGGCAATTTTAGTTGGGCAAAACCATCTTATATTAAATACTCAGTCACTTATTGCTATTGTAGCAGCGCTAAGCGCTTCATTTTGTTATGCCATTGCATCCCATTACACAAAAAATGCGCCAAAGCTTGCACCGTTTGATAACGCACACGGCTCAATGTGGGCAGCAAGTTTTATGGTACTGCCCCTTATACTTTTTATGCCAATGCGTGAAGTGCCAACCACCAACGTTATGCTTGGCGTTTTAGCCCTTGGCGTAGTATGTACAGCGCTTGCTTATATTTTATTTTTTAAGCTTATTGACGATATAGGCCCAACCTCAGCTTTAACGGTCACGTTTTTAATTCCGCTATTTGGCATTTTTTGGGGACATTTAATTTTAGATGAGCAAATTGGGCCAAACACGTTACTAGGCGCTTTATTTGTTATTGTGGGCACTATGCTGGTTACTGGATTTTTACCGCGAAAAAAGCACCTAGCTAAAACACGCTAAGTGCTTTTACAAAGCGCTTACTTTTGTGCTTTTTTGCTTAAGTTTTCAATTAAGTCTTGTGCGCTATAGCTATTGTCTCTGGGTTTAATGCCTTTGCCCATTTTAATATCAATCAGGGTGTGCACTTCTTTACGTTTATCATGGTTGCTTACCTGTACGCCTACGCTGCTTGTTGGGCGTGCGCGTGTTTCGCAGGTTAATAAACCGCAGCTTCGCTCATATTGCTGGCTATGTGATGCACTAATAGATGACGCGGGCGCTTGCGATTTAGACTCAACAAAGGTTTCTTTATTCGTTACAACAAACCAGTCGTAGCCTTGCGCTTGGGTAAGCTCAGCCGCGCGTAACAATGCATAGTCACCGGCATCTGCTACGTTGTTTGACACACTTTTAAACTCTACTCGGTATTGATCGTCGCTAATTTTTTGCTCGCTGTAACCTTGTGAGCCATTATTCGCGGCGCGGTAATCAGGTTTAGATGCGCAACCCGCCATAAGTAAAATACTGATAATTAAAATAGATGTTTTCATAATTCACCTCGTTTTATACACATTATTATTTGTTTAACTGCCACTTTGCGCTAATTGCTTGCTGCTCTTGCGCTCTATCTAGTGGTGCGCCGCTGATCATGCTGTCTATAACAGCATCTAACTCACTGTTATTAGACGCCGTTTGATATTGCGCGCCATTATTACTTTGCTGCGTAGCTGTTTGCGCTTTAATTTGCCAACCGCCTTGCGTTTTACATGCAATACTTGTTTGCGTTGTGTTGTTTGAACTTAGTGCATACTGCCTACAAAGCTCACCTTGCTGATTTTTAAAACTAAGCTGCGCGCTAAATACTGAGCCATCACTTTGCTCATACTCTCCACTACTTAGCTGTGTATTAAGGGCTGAGGCTATGCTACTGGCTACTAAATTTTGCGACTCATTGGGTTGTAAATAACTAGTCATTGCAATACCAAATACCACGGCAACACTTGCAGCTATTGCTAAGCTTTTATTAGCCGAGTGCTTAGCCTTTTGCCAAGGCGTTAACGTTACTACATTGCTATTTAACATTTTTTTTGTCGTTGCTGTATCAAGCTTTGCAACCGTTTTAGCTAATGAGTCACTAAGGGGGGCGTCATCAATACTTGTTGCGTTCTCTTTTACTCGCATGTCTACTTCGCTTAGCTCTGCAAGTCGCATTACTAGTTCATCATCCGTTTCAAGGGCTTTACGCACTTGTTCCATTTCGTGCTCGCTTAGCTCTGAGTCTAAAAAGGCGCTAAGTGTTTCGTCGTTAATGTTCATACTTGCTCCTTTTTAAAGTCGGGTTTTATTAAATTATAAAGTGTACAGCGTGCACGCGATAATTTACTCATTACACTGCCTATAGGTATATCGAGTGTATGTGCTACGTCTTTATAGGCCATGCCCTGCACTGCCACCAGCGATACAATGGCGCGTTGCTCTTCGGGTAATTGCCCAAGTGCTGTATTTACATTTTTAAGCATTTGTTTGTTTTCGAGTGTTTGGTGCTCATTACTTGTAATTGGCTCTGGTAATATATCGGCCTGGGCCGTATTTTGCCTTACCTTGCGTGAGCGGTATTCGTCTATCCACACATTGCGGCAAATTTTAAACGCCCATTTAGCAGGCTCAACGTCATCCGGAATGCCTTTTACTAATAGTTTTTCAATTGTTATTTGCACTACATCGTCTGCATCTGCTTTACTACCCGTTAGCGAATAGGCAAAACGCCTAAGCATGGGCAATAAGGTTTTTAATGTTTCGTTCATTGATTTTTACCCCTTTTATAAAGAAGACGATTCAAAAAAACATTTATTCCCAAATAATCAAAATAATTTGAATAATGAAATATTTTTATGTGTTAAACGTTAACTAATCAGCATGATAAATTTAATAAAAGTAACCCACTATGAACATGAAAAAAGTCCGCGTTAAACACATAATAGCCACTTCGCTTTGCATATTTAGCGCAACGAGTTCTGCCAATATAGTCAAGGTCGATCAAGTGCTTGGGCAGTTAAACCCAATAGAGCAGCGTATTGAGCAAACTATAGAGCGCGCACAACGCCTGCCGCTTCAGGTGCCTGTACCACAAGTGTCGATTGATGAACTAAAAGCGCAAATTAGTGAGCCAATTAGCCGTTTACCTAATGTGCTTAACATTAATATAAATAGTCAAAACACCGCATTTGTTGAAGTAGAGCTAGAAAACGGCTTTAGAGCAATAGAGCGCCAATGGTTATTAATGGCAAATAGCCAACAACTTAATACCCTACAGCATCAAAATGTGACTATTGTATCGGTAAAAAATTACAACGCACTTAACATGAGCTTAGTGCGCTTTAACGTGCCCCAAGGTGTTAATTCTAAAAGTGAGTTATTAAAAGCGCTTAACTTAGATGAGTCTGCAATACTTGACCGAAACCACATATACCAAGCGCAAACAGGCGAGCCTACTGCAAAAGTAACACCAAATAACTCTATTGCCCCTTACTGCACACAAAGCGTAAAAATTGGCATGATCGACAGCGCCATTAATACCAAACACAGTGCTTTTAAAGGCGCAAATATCACTACGCAAAGCTTTTTACCACAAGGGTTAAGCTCGCCAAATTTACACGGCACCGCCATTGCAGGGCTAATTACAGGTAAAGGCGCAAAACTTAGCCCGCTTTTAGGCAGTGCCAAGCTTTACAGTGCCGAGGTGTTTTATAGGCAATCTGAATATGCACAAGGGGCTACATTATTTGCCATAGTAGAAGCACTTAACTGGTTAGTAAGTAATAAAATACCCGTAATTAATATGAGCCTAACAGGGCCAAATAACGCAGTTTTAGAAGCAAGTATTACTGCAGCAATAAAACAAAACATGTTGATTGTAGCTGCTGCAGGTAACCAAGGGCCGGCGTCGCAGCCGTTATACCCAGGTGCGTATAAAAGCGTGATAGCGGTAAGTGCTATTGATGCAAATAACCAAATTTATAGATGGTCAAATAAAGGTGATTACATAGACTTTGCAGCCCTTGGTGTAAATGTTGTTACAAGCCAAGGCAATGGAAAATTTGGTAGGGAGTCGGGTACGTCAATGGCGGCGCCGCATGTAAGCGCAGCATTAAGTTGTTTATTGTTAAAGCATGGTAATAATAAAACCAAAGCACTTAACGAGCTTACATCGCTGGCCGTCGACTTAGGCGAGCAAGGCAAAGACACCACCTTTGGTTATGGTGCCATTTACCCACCTAAAAGTGCACTTTAACTGACGCAGATAAAACCGATCGCGTATAGGTATTGCTACTAAGCTTTGATTGATAATCGCCATATTCAGCCTCGGCTATGAGTGTTACGTGCTCAAATAAAGCTAGGTTATAAAACGCATTAACGATATTTCGGTGCTCATCTCGTGACGGTATTTGCTCAAAAAAATCATCCGTTGTTTGCTCATCGTAATCTTTATTTTGATAACGCCAGCCTGCGCCCACTTTATTCGCTACATTAAAGGCCGTAAATTTGTGCGTAACTTTAGTAGTAAAACCGTAGCCGTTAAAGTCGTATTGGTTGTCGTCGGCGTTTTCTTTATCGGCACTTAGCGCTGCCATTAGCATGGTTTGGCCATTATTTATAAAATGATAAAGCGCTACATCGCCACCTACGCCGTCGGCATTACGTGCTTTTGCAGTAGCAAAACGTTTAGCTTTGGTTTTTACACTCATACGCAAGTACGTATGCGGGTTTAAAAAATGGCCATAGTAGGCGCTGGCTTGATTAAAATGTAAAAATGGTTCGCCATCTACATTTGCTTTTGCACCATCGTAACGAACCCCTACCTCATGGCTATTAAAGCTATAGCTGCCATCTAAACCATATTGATGTAGGTCTAAATCGTATTGATCAAACTCATCGTAGTCTTGTTGTTCAAACTTATAGCTTGAGGTTAATTTAGCGCTTTTGGTTACTTGCCATTTAGCATTAACACCGGCTGCGGTTTTGATGCCGCTGTCGCTTTGCGACGAAATATCGTCAAGCTCCTGAACAGAGAGCGCCGAGTTACTTAATACCCCAACTTCAGCATCTGCATTTAGCTCAAAGCTACTTTTAAAGGGCTTATTTTGCTCAGCTGTTTTAATGTGGTTAGTTTGTGCAAGCACCGCTTGAGCACTAAAAACACACAATGTGGCGGTTATAACTGCTTTCATATTTATTCTCCAACAGGCCGAATAGGTTTCCCCATTCGGCATTTGTGCAAGCACTTGGCGTATTAAAGGCCTAGGTCTAAATCGTTAGTAATGTTGGTTACTACTTCACTTGCGGTGCTGAGTGCTACATCGTTACTAACTTGATCAGTAACCGCTGCACTCACCTGCCCGCTAACACTTTGTTGTACTGTGCTTTGTAAACTACTAACCGTACTGTCTTGCACACTGGCAATTAAAGATTGCTGAACATTGCTTACTACTTCATTACTGGTATTAATTGCATCACCCATTTGCAGTGCAGAACTCACTGAGTTTGCAGCCGTATTAGTAATTGCTAATTGGTTTGTAAGCTCACCCGCATTAAGCGTATTATTTGCATCAGCTTGTGTAACTGAATCGGTTGCGCTGCCCACATTTGAAAGTAAAGAGGTATCGGCTGGTGTATCGGTAGTATCTGGCTGAGCGCCTTGCTCAGAGGTAACAGAAAGTAATGACGACTGGCTCACAGCGGTTGTTAAATTACTCGCCGATGAGGTTAACTGCGCTGTTGCATCAAGCGCTGTATTGGCTGTGGAATTGGCTGTGGCATTTAAAGACGAGGCCGATGCATTTAATGCATTATTTAAAGATCCGCTTGCAGATGCAACTAATGTATTTGCAGGCTCTGCGGCCTCACTGCTTTCTTGCGCTGGAGTTTGCGTGTTATTCACCGTTGAATCTGTGTTTTGCGAATCATCAGCCGTTACTTGTGTATCGTTAGATACGTCTGACTCGTTGCTACCACTGGCTGTTAAGCCATTTTGTGAAAGCGCAATAGATGTAGATGTTTGTTGCTGCGCCGACGTTGACTGAGATAGTTCAATATCAGCGGCGTGCACTGCACCTGTAAAAGTACACACACCGCTTAACATCATTACGCTTACAATTTTATTTAATTTAGTCATTGTTTTGTCCTCTAGTTTGTCGGATTGACATAAAGAAGACGATTTACAAAAACACTTTATTCCAAAATAAATTAAAAATTTATAATAAAGCTACTTATTATTTAAATTTCAAATACTTAAAAACAAGATAATAAGCTACTGCGTTAGCGTTTCACTTTTTTGTATCAGCAATAACAGCTCAGCAGTGGCAGTTGCATCAGCCAATGCGCGGTGATGGCTGGGTAAGTTTAAATTAAAATGCGCGCTAAGGTTACCAAGCGAATACGACTTTAACCCTTTAAAAGCTCTGCGCGATTCAACCACGGTGCACATTTTTGGCATTTTAAAAAAGTGCCCTGCAATCTCACATTCTTTTTTAATAAAACCGTAATCAAAGTTCACGTTATGGGCTACAAAAATACTGCCTGCAAGTTTATCTAGTAGTGGCTGTGCTATATCGGCAAATACAGGCGCGTTGTACACCATGCCATCGCTTATGCCGGTCAATTTAGTAATAAAGCTTGGGATATGGCGCTGCGGATTAATAAGTGTCGTCCAGGTATCAATTACTTTACCGTGCTGTACTTTAACTATGCCAATTTCGGTAATGCGGTTACCACCTTTTAAGCTGCCCGTGGTTTCTATATCAACCACGCTGTAAATACGGCTAGGGTCTACAAACCACTTAACTGCAGCAATATGTACTGTAAAGCCCACATTTTTTAAATTATCAATGGTGGTTAATTGGTTGCGCCTTAGCTTATCGCCTGGGGCTTTTACCTCTTCAAAATGTACTTTGCCATTATTAATAACCATTAAGTCGGGGTAGCCGTCTTTTAGCTGTAAATAGTGTTTGCTCATAGCCGTTAAGTGCGCAATTAACGCTTCAAGCGGGCTGTTTAAAATAAGTGCCTCTAGTGGCTCTAATAAATTGCTGCGCCATCTAAATAAACCATTGGGCTGCTCAAAATACTGCGCGGCATGCTTACATACCAAATTAAGCAGCGCCTGATTAGTGCTACAGCTTTTTAAACGTGCGTCAATTTGCGTGCTTTGTGCTTCATAAAAATTACCAAGCTGTAAAACTTGCGGGTAAATATCAAATTCATTACACGGCGGGTATGGCGACTCAATAAATAACTCGTGCCAAAATACTAAGCCAAACAAGCTTTGCCATAAGGTGTTTTCGGTATTAAATACCGTTAACCCTTTTGCACTGTAATGCTCATTTACGCCTTGTTCTACATCGCCTCGGTAAATTTCGTCAATTTCAAGCACACACTGGGTATCGGCCAGCATAGTACTTAAGCGCGAACGTGTTTGTTTATTAAACTTACGCATTAAAAAGTCATCAGCAAAGTACAGTAAATCGTCGGTGAGCGGGTTTTCTATAATTTGCTCTAGCTGCGCTTTTACCCACGCTTTATTACCTAGGCGGTATTGCTCTCTTATTTGAATCTCTTGTGCTTCGGCGTAATCGGTGCAGCCTTCAAGTAAGCTAAAAGCAAGTTCGCTATCGGTATTTTTAAGTTGTTTGTGCAGCCTAACCAGCAGTTTGTTTTTAATATCGTGCGCTTGTGCGCCATGCGACGGTTGCGCCAATACTAAATGCGCAAGCTCGGTGTAAGGGGTTTTGTCATCAAAGGTTTCAGCTTTTGAATTACCGCCCGTTTTGCCGATATTTTTAAACGCTAAACGGTAACGATTTAAAACGTAATTAGATTGCGCCTCAGAGGGTGTATTAAAGCGCGACAAGCTCTCGCTGTGCCCTTCGCGGGTAGCGGTTAACCCTAAATCGCGCATAACAAAGCGGTTTTGATGGTTTACATCTCCACTACTTAAGCGCCCTGCAAATAAAAACTCAAAATACTCGTAATAATCTTCACGGTTATTTATCACATATTGGCTATATAAAGGGGCTAAATCATCTTCGCGATCACTAAAAAATTGGCACGCAATACTAACCAACTCCCCTTTAGCTGCGCTTTTTTTAAAGCTTACTTGCTCACTGTAATTACTGAGTAAATCCACTAGCATGGGCTTGGTTAAATGCGCTATAAGCTGCTTGTAATGCTGTGCATTTGGCTCATATAAAATACCCGCTGTTTTTAGCGTATAAATAGCCTGATGCGGCGAAGTTATTTCTTCATAATTAAGCGATTGCGCCTGCACTAAATAAGGTTTGCGCGAATACACACGCGCCAACATGCATTGGCTTTGCTCATCTAGTTGGTTAATTTTACTAATAAATTGGCTGTGTTTGGGCTCAAGTAAATGCATACATTTACTTGTTACAAACTCAATAAGTTCTCTAAAATGCGCTAAATAGTATTTTGCTGGTAATTCTTTTTTCATAACATCGCCACAACTGTATATAAAAACAGTATCTAGCATTTGTGCTTATTATTCAATCTTAAACTTGTAACTAAAACACGCTATAGTGAGCGTATAATAGTAAATTTATTAAAAATAAAGGACTTACCATGAGCGCGCACCCGTACGATGTTTTATCACTCAATAACGGCGCAAATATTATTTTTACGCCTTGCCCTGGTACAAAAACGCAAAGCCTAGCGGATTCAATCGCTACATTAAAAGCCGCTGGCACTCACTTGCTGTTATCGCTTATGCCGCAAAAGGAGCTTGAAAAAAACAACGTACAAACAATTAATACTGAGTGCCAAAAGCACAATATAACTTGGTTTCATTTACCTATAAATGACGACGAAGCACCCAAACAGCCTTTTATATCAAGCTGGAACACACACAAAACAGACATATTACAAGCCATACAGCAAAAACAAACCATTGCCATACATTGCAAAGGCGGCACTGGCCGCACAGGGTTGGTTGCTGCGCTTATTTTAAATTCAGCAGGTTACACAAAGGATGAAGTGTACAGCTTAGTACAAGGTATTCGCCCTAAAGCACTAATTATAGAATTGCAAAAAGAATACTTTGAAGAGTTTATGATTTAGGTATTTACGAGGTGTAACATTAACCTGGCATGGCTTTGATTTTAAATCTAGAACTAAAAATGCGTTTATTCAACGTTTCTTAAATAATAGTTGACCTTAAAAGGTCAACTATTATTGTTGTTATTAAATTCAACTTTGGATAGGATTTCCAATACTTTCTAAATGCTCTGTTTGGCCAGCAGTAAGTGGGTAAATCGATTTTATAAAACATTTTTTTGTAGGTTGTTCAATGGTAGAAATTGAATCCCCTTCCTTATGTATAACAAAATTAGAAAAGCGGTTTAACTCAATTCCATGAGATTCATTTAGGTCATGGCAAGTGCCCTGGGTTTCAATCAAATAATCTTTTTTATGTGCCGCTGAAATAATTAAGAATTTATCAGAAAGTGGTTTCCAACCTTTAAACCTAAAGCTATTGATTTTATCTTCACCTGCTAAGTTTTCTTCAGACAAGTACTTTGCATATGCTTGGTCTTTTTCTTTCAGTGAAATATTGCTTGTTGCTGAACAGCCTAAAAGCACTGTTGCTGCTAATGTAATAACTAAAATGTTTTTCATAAATTATCCCTATAAATTAAAATAATTAGGTAAATTACAAATGTATATTTATTGCGAAAACATACAACTTAGTAGAGCTTAATTTTTACACTCATTCTAAGAAGAACAAAAAATACACAGCCAATCTTACAGTAGAATATTATTTTATCTTTGTCATCTTTTTGTTAACATTTTAGGTAAATTTAAAGTATTTTATTTTATAAAAGAGGTGGCAATAAATCCCCTCTTATAACTTTAAGATATATGAATTCTAAAAACCATTTATAAAAATCAATTTATAATCATATGAATTAGCGTCTACCCGCTGCAAACAACACATTAATAGTCAGCACAGAACCACAAAGCTACTAATAGTTAAACGCCCATTAATTGGATCGCGAGCATAACCGTTAGCCGCATTTATATTACCAGAATGCAATAAGTTGCTTGGATATATAACAACCCGATTTAGCTTTGCCTCTAAACTGTAAACTTGCTCAAACAAAGCTGTGCTGCCATTTATATAATGTGGGTTTTTATGAAGCTTTTGTGCCATGGCTTGTTGCTTTATAGCTTGCCTATAAGGGATAAGTCGCTCTTTTGTTATGCGTTCATACCCCAGGGCTTTATGTTTATAAAATGAAGTACCCCCATGTGTTTCATCACATAAAAAATGCACCATAGCAAGTTGCTTCATATTAGGTGTGTCAAAATGGGGAAGCATTTGTATTGGCCTGAGTTTATCAGGTTCAGTGCATGCAATTGAAAAGGCAGAAAGTATTACATCAAACTCGCTTTTATCTGCCATATTAAAGTGTGAATTAATAATTGGCGACAGTGCTTTTAGCTGCTCTATATAACTAAGCGGTGCTGCTTTTCTTACTCCTGGATAAAAATCACTTTCTTGTGCGTAAAATGTTTCCCTCGTATTTTGAGAAAACACAGCAAAATTAATTAGCGCATCTACATTATTTACAAAATCATCAATAACAATAATTGGGGTTTGCTCTTCCCCAACAGTGTGTATCTGTAACACCATATTTTTGTTAAGTGTAAAATCAATCATCGGCTAAATTAAGCACCGCATTTTTACGCTCTATTAATGGGTATATCTGACCAAGTGAGGTTATTACTGTATAAATGGCAGGTAATAAAGCGCGTTGATGTAAAAGCGTAATTTGATCACTATTAAGTTGTGCGAGTCTTTCTTGATTAATAGTGTATAAGCCGTTTAACTTTGTTCTTTGACTGTTCTGAAACGTTACCTCAAGCGATAAAGGCTGCAGTAGCTCATGCTGTAACAAGGTATCTATTAACTTTTTATTGTCTAATTCGCCTTGTAGTAAATGCCCTAAACACTGCTTTATTTGTTTAAAATAGCCACTTTCTTCTGCGCTTTGGGTATAAATTGGTTCTAAATTATTTTCGCTTTGCACAGAGCTATTAACTACTGCAGGGCTGTTTAAATTAATACACACAGGGTATTGCGTCTGCTGCGAATGCGTATCACCAACAAAAAATGGCTGACGCTGTAACTGAAGCGGTAAATATACGCCCTGCCACTGTGATTGCTGATAAAACAAGTTCTCATGTTGCTCAAAGCCTAATAAAGCATTGAGTGTAAACTCGCCTGTTTCTGAGTTTTTTGCAAAAACTATAGGCTGCTGAACGGCAATTTGGCTAAGCTCCGCCATAACTACGGGGATCATATTAAGATTTTTAGCGTGTGATTGTGCTTTTTGTGTATCTATTTTTATATGCTGATGAGCACTTTGCTCTAATGCGACTAAATTTTCCATGCGTGTCTCTTTATTGTTTTTATGTGTAATTTTTTAAGCTAGATAGCACTAAAACCATGGTGCTTAATTTTATTAAGCAGCTCTCGGTTACTAGGTAAGTTAGTGACTGCTTGGTTTATCATGCTCTTATTTTTATCAAACTGACTTTTAGCGAAAACAGTGTCTTTAAGCATATAGGCAGTTGTGCTGTAATCACTTTTAAAGCCCATGCCGTATAAAACATATTGATAACTGGCCGCTGGAAACACCTCATTATTACTTGTAAAGTCGTGATCAGCAGGAGCGCGGTATTGCCACAACTTCATTAGATCTAGTAAGCTTTGAGGAATCGTTTTTGGGTCTCTGTTATCACGCCAAAATGCGTTATCGTCACGGTTTGATAAAATATAATGCAGTTTTAAAAAGTCGATTATTTTTTCCCACCTATAGGTAAACGTCTCGTTAAAGCGTTTGGCGGTAATATCCATAATATCGCGGGTCTGGGGGAGTTGTTCGCTTATCATTTGCGCTGACATTTCTACTAATACCAATGCAGAGGCTTCAAGCGGCTCTAAAAAACCAGCTGAAAGCCCAACCGCAACACAGTTGTTCTGCCAAAAGTGTGAGCGGTGGCCGCTTTTAATAGGGATTTTTCTAATTGTTAACGACTCTATTTTATCGCCTACATACGCATTGAGCTTTTCTCGTGCTTCAGCTTCGCTACTATATTTACTCGAATACACATAACCCACACCACGGCGGTGCTGTAATCCTATATCCCATATCCAACCTGCTTCTTGCGCTGTTGAAATTGTGTGGGATGCAATACGCTCATCTTCATTCTCATAAGGGACTTGCACTGCTAAGGCGGTATCAATGAATAGCACGTCATCGCACGGCTTAAAAGGAACCTTATAATGCTCACCTAATAACAATGAAGAAAAGCCGGTGCAATCAACAAATAAATCACCGCTAATTTCACCTTGTTGCTTTGTGATAACGCTTGCAATATCGCCATTATCAGCACTATTAACCTGTGTTACATCAGCCAAAATATGTTTAACGCCAAGCTGCTGCGTACAATGCTTTTGTAAAAAAACGGCAAATTTTGCCGAGTCTAAGTGGTAGGCATAATTAGCTATAGCAGCATATTCTGGGGTGTGAATTGTTTTAGGGGCAAGCCCTTGCTCACAAATAGCTTCTTGGTAACACACTGCATTTGAAAAAGACGTGGACTCAGCGGCATTATTTAACCAATGCCCTGCCATATCTGTTTTTGAAAAGCCCTGTGGCAAAACTAATGGGTGGTAATAAAAATCATCATTGCTCCCATCCACCCACTTGGCGAATTTTGCACCTTGCTTAAAGCTTGCTTCACACTCGCGTATAAAATCAGTTTCGCTAATACCAAGTGCTATTAATGTACTGCGCATGGTAGGCCAAGTACCTTCCCCAACACCTATAATTGGTACATTTGGAGACTCAACGAGAACAACATTAAGGCCATCCGGGGTATTACTTTTGTGGTGCGCCGCTAATCGTCCGGCTGTTAGCCAGCCCGCTATACCACCACCAACGACAACCACTGTTTTTATTTTTTTATTTTGCTGGTTCATACTTGTTACCTATAAAGGCATATTGAAAAAGTGGCTATTACTAATTGTAAAAGCCACTTTATTAATTAAAGTTAAAAACTACCGCGAATACCTAACGCAAAACGTCGTCCGCTATCTTCAACCAACAATAATTGATTAGAAAAACGACCACGCTTGTGCACGTATTCTTCGGTTAAGTTAATACCTTCAAAAAATACCGATACATTTTCGGTAATGTCATAGCTGCCGCTAGCATCAAGTTGTGCGTAATCTTCTACAATGGTTACACCATCGCCATTTAGCTGTGTTAGTGACTGTACAAAGCTATCGCGCCAGTTATAAGCTAAACGCGCTTGAAATGGTCCATTCTCATAAAAGCCAACCACATTATAAGAGTCGCTTAAGCCTGTTAATGCAAAAACTTGAGTTATATCTGCAGAGTCTAACTCTGCATCGCTGTCTACAAATGTTGCATTAACCATAAATCCAAAGCCACTATCAAAACTATGTTGTAAGGCGACTTCCCAGCCATCAACAATCGCCGATTCGCTATTATTTGGTAATGTATTAGTAAATACAGCCGTTGAGTCGCCAGCATCAGGGTTGTCTACATCGTTACCTGTAGAGGGGTCAGTTAACAATCCGCCGCCAGACAATTCAAAGGTTAAGTCTTCGGTCGTATTAATAATGAAGTTAGCAACATTTTTTCTAAAGTAACCCGCAGATAAATAACTGGCATCAGCGTAATACCACTCCAACGATAAATCTAAGTTATCAGAGGTAAATGGCTCAAGCGCTGGGTTACCAGAGCTTGATGTTAAATTGCCGCCTTGACGAGTTGTTTCAATAACTGTTACAGGCGACATACTATCGAGCGTTGGCCGTGTAATTGTTTGTGATACCGCAGCACGTGCTATTAGCTCATCACTTATTTCAAGCTTTACACTAAAGTTAGGCAAAATCGCTTCGTAATCTGAACTTGCTGAAATATTTTCTACAGCGCCAAAGTTAGCGAGCATTTCTGTTTTATCTAAAATGGTTAATGCACTAACCGGCTCATCTGTGCCCTTTACTTTTACATCAGTGCTTTCGTATCTAAAGCCCGCTGTTGCGTATAAAGGCATGCCTGCAAGTTCAGCTTCAAAGTCGAACTCTGTATAAAACGAGAACGTATCTTCAGTGATCTCAAACGACTTATTACGTTTAACTGCATCAAAACTAATGGGCTGACCATTCGCCGCAGCTATTTGCTCAAGGTAAGCAAAATTTGCCTCGCCATCGTGTGCAAGCCATGACGTTGGCATTCGACCGCTACCGCTTACATCACCTAAAAAGTCATCCCCTGCGTCAAATACGAATTGCGCTAAGCCATCCATACTTGGATCATTCGGGTAACCACAAAAAGTACAGTGAATACCAACACCTTCGTTGTCCCAACGATCAAGGTTTTTAGTTTCTGTTGAATACATAGCGCCAAATTTGACCGAAACTAGGCCAGAGGTGCCATCGTTATACCAAATGTTATCCCAGCGAAATTGATCCACGGTATCTTCTACAGCCCAACCACGGCGTAGCATTACATGTGCTCGGCTATTGGCGGTATCTAAATGGTTTGATACGCCATCGGGCGTAACAGCAGGGTTATAAGCAACACCGTCAAGCTCTTGCTGACCGCTGTAAATATTGGGATTAGCAGAAGCAAACTCACTCGCGTAAGGCAAAATACCGCCATCAACTTCGAATCGAACTCGGTTAGCATAGCCAATCAAGGATAGCTGATCGCCACCACCGTTATTAGCCTCACGCTCAGCTTTTGAGTGGCTTAAATCAAATTTCATATTTAAATTATCGTTTACATGCCAATCAAAGTTTAAACCTAATGCGCTAGAGTTTGTTAAGCGATCAAACTTTTTAGCGTGCATATCAGTAGCAAGGCCTACCTCTTGATATAGATCAACCACAGTACCATTTTCGTCTACGGTTGGGCCTGCAGCCCCGCCAAAGCCTTCTAAGTTTGGTGCTGTAAACCAATGCCCGTATGACGTGGTGTCTGCTTCTACATCGAAATCAGAATAAAGCCCATCAGCTGTTATGACTAAATCATCTGAGGGTGCATACTGTATAACTAAATTTGCATTAGTACGTGTACGTGTTTCTGTAGTAACTTTATGATCATAGTTACGCGGCGAAAAAATATTACCGGTGTATGCTTGCCCGCTTTGAGTTTGCGGGTTTGGGACGCCTACATTTTCTAACCAGCCATCTACCTGCGCCTGGTTTAAGCGTGTTTCGCGCTCTTGGCGAGAAACAGCAAATAACACACCCAGTGTGTCATCATTAAATGTATTGCTGATTAACCCAGATATCTCAGGTGTAGTTTCTTCACTATTTTCATCGTAAATACCCTTAGCACTGCCCGCAACTTTAAAGCCATTAATAGCAAATGGGCGCGCTGTATTTACATTGACTGTTGAACCAATACCACCTGACTGCTTTGTGGCTGTTGAGGTTTTAAATACGTCTAAGCTTTTAACCAGCTCTGATGCAATGGTATCAAAACTAAACGCACGGCTTTGATTTTCAGAGGCCATTTGGCGTCCATTTACAAGCACTGTATTAAACTGAGGGCCAAACCCACGTACTGTAATGAGCTGCCCTTCACCGCCTGAACGGTCTATTGAAACCCCTGTAATACGCTGTAAAGACTCAGCTAAATTTGTGTCAGGAAATTTACCAATATCTTCAGCTGAAATGGAGTCAACCACGCCACCCGCTTCTCTTTTGGCATCCATAGCTCGGCCAAGCGAGCCTCTAATTCCGCGTACTTCAATTATTTCTGGTTCTTGTGCTGCTGTCTCTGCTACTGCAGGGAGCGTTGCCATTGTGCTTAGTACAGCTAGTACAGCACTCGACACGCCATTTTTTTTATAGTTAGCCATGTTGTCAGTTCTCTCGAAGCTTGGATCTATTAAAATAGATATTTGCCCATCTTCGCTAACATGCGGTTGCAACCCTGTGCCATCGAGTAAAATCTGTAATGCGTTTATTATTGAATACTCGCCAGCAATAGTATTTGTTTGTAACTGCTGAATTTTATCCAGCGGAAAAAGCAAAGTAATATCGGCTTGCTCGGCAAAATTTATTAGCGATAAATCGGCCCTTTGTCTGGGAATATTAAACACTGCTTTATCGTTTACAGGGCTCGCTTTTACCTCGGTGGTGAATAAGCTAAAAACCAGCACATAAATTGGTAAACAAAGCGGCAAATGCACATATTCCTTGTGTATAGTTTTTGGCCATACACTGAACAAAGACGAGTGACTTTTTATTTTCCTCCATAAATATTTTTTATTTTTTTTAAATAAATTATTTTTTTGACTTGCCATGCTAATTTGTTTTTGCCTTGATTATTTTTATTGTTAGCGCGTTTACTTGTATTTTTAAACGATTAAAAATACAGTCCAAATTGCCATTTTTTACTTATTAATTAAAAAGTTAAAGTTTTTAAAATGAATAATCAGTACCTGGTGAGGTATTTGTAATGAAAAAAACTGTAGTACACTTCGCCTTTACATTACAAGCTTTATGCCCCGTGCGGTTAATGAACATTAAATTTAAAAAATAAAATGCTGATTTATTTTTTAAATTTAATGGCGGATTTTTTCTTACCATTCGTCTTAGTTTGTAGTGGCAAAACAATAACAATAATTGCCGTAAACACACACACGAGACACACACTAAATGACGAAAGACACACTTTTTTATAAGGTCTATTTGGCCTCGCGCAAAAGTCTCTCAAATGTAGTTGCACGCATAGTGCCGCCACATGAAATTGAAGATATAGTGCAAGAAACTTATGTGCGAATTTGTCAGATTAAAAACACTGAAAACATAAGCTCACCAAAATCTTTTATTTATAAAACGGCGCGAAATTTAGCGCTCGATTACCAAAAGCAAGCCAATATACGCCTAGTCGATGGGATCGACAACATGGAAGCGTTAGAGCAACTCTTAGCGGAGCATCAGCAAGACGAAATGTATGAAAAAGCACTAACCGATAGTGAGTTTTCTAATTTTTGTGAAGCCATACGGCTTTTACCTGTGCAGTGCCGCAAAGTGTTTGTATTAAAAAAAGTGTATGGTTATTCGCAGCGAGAAATTGCTGCTCAATTAAACCTTAGTGAAAGTACCGTGGAAAAACATATAGCAACAGGCATGAAACGTTGTACGCAATTTATGCGTCAATCTAAAAAAAGTGTTTATGAGCAACCAAATACTTCTTCGCAGCTAAATGCAGGAGGTGGGAATGACTAATATTCATCACATAAACGAGCGTAACACTAGCGACGATTCACGCCTTGATAAGGCCAGTGAGTGGTTGGCTAAACTTGACCGTGGATTGACTAAATCTGAAGAGCAAGCGCTAAAGCAATGGTTAGCACAATCTTATAAAAATGTAGAAGTGTTACTTGAGGTAGCAAAGCTGTGGGATAAAATGGACGATCTCAGTCGTTTGTCAGATTTATTTCCACAAACACCAGTAAAACAAAAACGTCTCCCTATGTGGTTGAGTGCAACTGCTGCTTCTATTTTATTAGCGGTTGCACTTAGCCTTTTTCAAGAAGCGTTTAACTTTTCATTTTTTTACCCAGTTAATCAGTCAGCAGTGGTTGCTAAACAACTCAATTTTCAAACCGACGTAGGTGAAAGTAAGGACATACTGCTTTCTGATAAAAGCAAAATCACCTTAAACACAAATAGCTTCGTTCAAGTGAGGTATACCCAACACTCTCGCGTAATAAATTTACTGCGTGGCGAAATTCATATAGACGTAGCTCACGACAAAACGCGTCCTTTAAGTGTTATCGCTGGTGATAAAGTTATTCAGGCTGTTGGTACTGCATTTAATGTAGAAGTAGGTCAAAAGCAAATAGAACTCATTGTGACAGATGGCAAAGTCCTTGTTGCAGAGCAAAAAGCCGAATCGTTACCCAACCTTTCCCTGGGGACTAATAAACAAGGACAGTATTTATCAAATAGTTCAACTTCGGTGTCAAAGGGAGAAAAACTTGATTTAAGCTTTAAAGGTAAAATTGCTAAAGCGGTCGAAAAAGTTGATCCTATGGATGTAGCCGCTAGATTATCTTGGCGCAAAGGTAGCTTAATATTTAGAGGTGAATCACTTGCTGAAGCAATGGCTGAAATCAGCCGCTATACAAATATAGATTTTGAGCTTTCAGAAGATGACCGTCTCAAACAAGTACAAGTAGCTGGCATGTTTAAAACGGGCGATATTAAAGGACTATTAGAAGTATTAAACAATAATTTTAATATTGATTATGAGAGAGTTAGCCCTGATAAAATTCGTCTAAAATACGCTGCACCACACATCTCAATTTAGTAAAGTACACAATAATAAAAACTAGGACACACAATTATGACATCACCTATCTCGCCGAGCAGTCATAGCTCGGCGCACACATTGGGCACATGCTCTCTTTTTTATGTAATTTTTATCTCTGCAGTGGCTGCTATTGGTGGCTTTTTATTTGGTTTTGACTCGGGCGTTATTAACGGTACGGTGTCGGCGCTCGGCAATGCGTTTAATTCAAGCAGTGTGGCTACGGGCTTCAATGTGGCATCGGTATTATTAGGGTGCGCCGTGGGGGCTCTTGCTGCGGGCCCGCTGGCTGATAAGTTTGGTCGCCGTGCCATTATGATCATCACCGCGATTATTTTTGCTATTAGTGCGTTTGGCTCAGGCATTAGCGAAAGCTCGGCCGAGTTTATTTTTTACCGCTTATTTGGTGGCTTAGGTATTGGTGCTGCATCGGTATTGGCGCCGGCTTATATTGCAGAGGTTGCACCACCCGCACTTCGTGGTCGTTTAGCTACACTTCAACAACTCGCTATTGTATTGGGCTTGTTTGCTGCGTTTTTAAGTAACTATTTAATTGCTGATGCAGCTGGTAGTGCGCAAAACATTTTAATGCTTGATATAGCCGCTTGGCGCTGGATGTTTTGGGTTGAGCTTGTGCCTGCAATACTGTTTTTAGTGGGTGTGTTGTTTATTCCTGAGTCGCCTCGTTATTTAGTGGCGCAAGGTAAAGTAGACGATGCAAAAACGGTATTTAGTAAAATTTCGAACGACAGTGCTGATGCGCAAATAAGCGATGTTAATAGCTCTTTGCATAGCGATAAAAAGCCGAGTATTCGTGATTTATTTATTGATGGCAGTAAAAAAGTACACCCAATTGTTTGGGCGGGTGTTGCGCTGAGTGTATTTCAGCAATTTGTAGGTATTAACGTGGTATTTTATTACGGCTCTGAGCTTTGGCAAGCTGCTGGGTTTGACGAGTCGCAATCGCTATTTATAAATGTATTAGCGGGTACTACTAATATTGTATCGACCTTTATTGCTATTGCCCTTGTTGACAAAATTGGTCGGAAACCACTTTTACTTGTGGGCAGTGTGGGTATGTTTATTAGCTTAAGTGCGCTTACTTATATATTTGGCAGCGCAGGCCTTGATGAAGCAGGCAAGCTTGCACTTAGCGATAACATGGGTACGTTTGCGCTTATAATGGCTAACTTATTTGTGGTATTTTTTGGTTTAAGTTGGGGCCCGGTTGTGTGGGTGTTATTAGGTGAAATGTTTAATAACCGTATTCGCGGCGCAGCGCTTGCAGTTGCTGCAAGCGCACAGTGGATTGCTAACTTTGCCATTACCATGACCTTCCCTATTATGCTGGCTAATATTGGCCTTGCAGGTGCGTACGGCTTTTATGCGTTATCGGCACTTATAAGCATATTTTTTGTGGCTAAATACATTAATGAAACCCGTGGTAAAACACTTGAGTCTATGTAATTAGCCCAATAAAAAGCGGTGAACCCTCTCACCGCTTTGTGTTTTCTAGTTAAATGATTGATTCAACAGTTGTATGCAAGGATTAAGAAGTTACTGCGCTAAATATTGAATTCACTACCCACCCTTAATATTCTTTTTTACTATAAGTAATCGATTTAAATTCCTTTTTTGAATATAGAAAATTAGCTATTGTCCGCCTTTTCCAACTACGTATGTCTGTCAAAATGAAAAATAAGTTAGTATCTGGTTTGGCCCTAACCTTTACCCTAGGTTCTTTTAACGTACTTGCTACCAATGGGTATTTTACTCATGGTTATGGCATGACCCACAAAGGCATGGCAGGTGCGGGTGTTGCGCTATCGGAAGAATTGATGTCGGGTGCAAATAATCCTGCTAGCTTTAATGTAAATGACACTGAAATTTCAGTTGGGTTAGAGTTATTTTCACCTGATAGAAAATACACAGCTTCATCTGTAGATATGTTTTATCCTAATGCGCTTTATCTTGAAGCAAAAACCCAAAAAAGTGATAACATTATTTGCTATTCCTGAATTTGCCATTGGCCACCAGCTCAATGACAAAATAAATATTGGCTTATTAGTTTACGGCAATGGCGGCATGAACACCGACTACAACGCCGAGTCAGAACCCGAAGGCACATTTTATGCTGGCACGACTGGCGTTGATTTAAAGCAGATGTTTATTAGCCCAACTATTAGCTATCAGTTAAATGAGCAAACAAAAGTGGGGGTTTCACCTATTTATGTTGTGCAACAGTTTAAAGCGACAGGCCTTGGAAACTTTGCGCCTTTTTCGCAATCACCCCAAGCGCTTACAAATAATGGCACCGACACCAGCACAGGTTTAGGTGTACAAGTGGGTATAACTCAAACCGTAGGCACATCGTTTAGCTGGGGTGCCAGTTACCGATCATCGGTGTCTATGGATGAGTTTGATAGCTATAAAGGTTTATTTGCAGAAAATGGTGGCTTTGATTTACCAAGCTCGATTCAAATTGGTGCCGCTTATAAGTTAACGCCTACAAACCAGGTTGTATTTGATTGGCAAAAAATAAACTACAGTGAAGTTAAAAGCATTGCCAATCCAATGAGTAACTTAATGTCTGCACCTTTAGGTGCAAGCGCAGGTGCAGGGTTTGGCTGGGAAGATATGGATATATATAAACTAGGCTATCAGTGGCAGCGCACTGCAAAGCAAAAAATTCGCTTTGGTGTTTCATACACGCAACAGCCTATTCCATCGTCTGAGGTGTTATTTAATATTTTAGCGCCGGGTGTACAAGAGTGGCATTTTACAACGGGTTTTAGTCATAAAGTTAGCGAAAAAGTACAATTAAACGCTATGGCTTTTTACTCGCCAGCTAAAAAAGTATCGGGTGCAAACTTTTTAGCGCCTAACCAACAATTATCAATTGAAATGCAACAGTCTGGTGTTGGTGTATCTATTGTTTGGGGAATTTAAAATGGTAACCGAATTTACGCCCATTTCAGCCGCTTTAGGCGGTGCGTTAATAGGTATAGCCTGCGCACTATTACTGGTTTTATTTGGCAAAGTAGCCGGTATTTCAGGATTAGTTAAATCGCTGTTCACCCCATTAAAACCCGATAATGTATGGAAAGTATGCTTTATTGCAGGCTTACTACTTGCAGGCGTTGCTACCTTATTTGTTGCACCTGAATTATTAGAGGGCGATTTAAATATACCCTCTTGGTTAATTATTGTAGCGGGACTTTTAGTGGGTGTAGGTACTTCACTTGCGAATGGTTGTACAAGCGGGCATGGCGTGTGTGGCATGTCGCGTTTTTCTACTCGCTCTTGGGTTTCAACATGTGTGTTTATGCTTGTTGCCGTTATCACTGCTAACTTAATTGGATAAAACATGAAAGCAATTACATCGGTGTTTTTAGGCTTTATTTTCGGCTTAGGTCTTATTATTAGTGGAATGACTAACCCTGATAAAGTACTCAATTTTTTAACCTTTGGCGAGAATTGGGATGGCAGTTTAATTATTGTAATGGCTGTAGCCATGGGAATAATGATGTTGGCGTGGTTTTGGGTTTCTAAAAAAGACAGCCCTTTATTTGGTGAAGCATTTAGCCTGAGTAATCTAAAAAATGTAGATCGTAGATTAATTACGGGCTCTGTTTTGTTTGGTTTAGGGTGGGGATTGAGTGGTATATGTCCAGGCCCTGGCTTGGTTCAGTTAGTGTCACTCAAAATGGAGTTTTGGCTGTTTTTTGCCTCGGTACTAGGTGGAATGTGGTTGGCTAAAAAAATATAATCCACTATTGCCGAGCTTGTCTCGGCAATACACCTTTTTTATTCTAAACATAGGTACATAACTTGCTGTAATAAATATAAATATATTTATTAGGTTTAAGTTATGCTCAAAAATACGCTTGACGTTATTAACAACACCCCTTGGTTGAGTACAGTAGCTTACCTTTTACTCATAACTATACTCTTGTTTTTTATTCGTTTTTTTATAATGTATTGGTTAAAAAAGTGGACATCAAAAACCACTTTTACCTTCGATACCCTACTTCTTGATTCAATATCTAAACCACTCACGCTTTGCACATTTATTGTGCTAATCACCATTTTGGAGCACGATACATTCGTTATTGACCCCGAGTTAGCGAAGCGAATTCCGTTCAACAGCATCAATATTGTATTAGCTTTACTTGCGCTTATTTTCTTTTTAAATCACTTTATTATTGGCACGGTTAATCACTACGCTAAACAATCAGCCGTTATATTCAATTCTCAAAGTATTATTAAGGGGGTTATTCGCGTTACATTGTTTTCAGTAGGGTTGTTGGTTTTATTAGGCACATTGGGTATTTCAATTACACCTATTATTGCATCTCTTGGTATTACGTCATTGGCGGTGGCACTTGCTCTGCAACCCACCCTTGAAAACTTTTTTTCGGGCGTACAGCTCGTTATAGATAAACCCATACGCGTAGGTGATTTTATTGAGCTTGAGTCAAAGGAGCAAGGCTTTGTAGAAAAAATTGGTTGGCGCTCTACGTGGGTTAAAATGCTGCCAAATAATATGATTATTATTCCTAATAGTCAGCTTTCTAAATCGCGTATTATTAATTACTTTTACCCCGAAAAAGAGCTGAGTGTACCTGTTGATGTAAGCGTACATTACAGCTCAGACCTAGAATTTGTAGAGCAGGTAACGCTTGAAGTTGCGCGACAAGTACTGATTGACCATGAGTGGGGCGTTGATGATTACAATACCTTTGTGGTGTATCACACCTTTGATAACTCAAGTATTAATTTTACCGTAATGCTGCGCGCAAAAGAGTACTTTAATCGGTTTTGGGTTAAATCTGCATTTATTAAAGCGCTGCACAAACGCTATAACCAAGAAGGTATTGTGATCCCCTTTCCTATTACAGCTATCAACACAGCTCAAGAAGCCGCTAATTTTAATAGTGATAAAAATTAAGCGCGAGATAAGCTCGCGCTTAATTTACTTTAAAATTTATAGGTTACTTGGCCTACTATTTCACGTGGGCTGCCCGGGAAGTGGCCGTTACGCTCACTAAAGCCACTTACTGCGTATTTTTTATCGAATAGATTATTAATATTTACGCTTAATAACACATCATCAAAGCGGGTAGTCCAGCTCATATCAAATACAGTAAAAGGTTTAACTTTTTGGCCATCTTAGCTTATTTGCTCGCTTACGTAATTTGCGCCAAATGCTATAGACGAGTCGATGCTATCAAGCGCAAAACGCGACCATAAACCAGCTTGGTGGCGCGGGGCATTAGCAAAGCGAGAGCCATCACCGTAGGTGCTTGAAATAGTATCGCCCGTTACACCCTCAACAACCAGTGTATCGTTATATGCGTAGTTAGCAGTTAGCGTCCAGTGCTCGGTTAAATCGCCCACCAGCGTTGTTTCAAACCCACGGCTTTCTACCTCACCAATATTTAAAAGTGCTGCAATGCCATCCCCCGCGCCAGTGTCGTCAGGGTTGCTCATTACTACGTTTTCTTTATTAATTTGGTAAATAGCAAAGGTGCTCATAATTTTGCTATTAAGCCATTGGTTTTTAATACCAATCTCGGTTTGTTTACCGGTTTCTGGGGTTAAGTTGCCCTCGCCCTCTACATCTTCTTGATCGCCTGATGATGCGGGGTTAAAGCTTTCTGAGTAATTTATGTATACCGATGTGTTTTCAACAGGTTGGTATGTAACAGCCACGCGCGGTGTTATATCGTTATCTGAGTAACTATAACCGGTTTCTTTGTTTAGCTCTTTAAAATGGTCATAGCGCAGGCCGGCAATCACGGTCCATTGCTCGTTAATGCTTACAACATCTTGTACGTAAACACCAAAACGGTCGGTTTCAACACCATCGCGGTTCATGTCTGTCAGGTTATAAGTACTTGAGTCGGTTTCGCCGTAATTTAAGTTAAATATGTTTAAATTAGTCACACCGTCTGCTTCATAGCGGGCACGTAAGTAATCGTACTCGGTATCAACTATGTGATAGTCGCCGCCAAATAATACTTGGTGTGCTAATTGGCCTTGCTCAAAGCTATAAACAAAGTCGGTAGTTAAGCTTGTTTCTTCGTTTGCGCGGTATTGCTTACGGTATTCGCGTTTAATAGTTTCGTCATCAATGTTTGCTTCACCATCACCGTTTGCATCTACCCAGTTTTGCGACTCATGATAAGCTTGGTCGCGTTCGTTATCCATGTAACGTAGTGTGCTACTTACAGAAAAATCATCATTAAAGTAATGCTTTAGCTTGCCTTGCAGCACTAACGCTTCCATGTCTTGGTAGTCAAATGCTTCGTTTGCGTTGTAACTTGGGTCAACTAAAAAGTTGCCGTTATCACCTACCGGTACACCACGTAAACGGTTACCCCCTAAGTCTTGCTTGATGTAGTCAACACTTGTAGTGAGTGTGGTTGAATCTGTTAAATCAAATAATAAACCACCGGTAAACTCACTGTTTTTTGAATCTGCATTATTACGAAAGCTGTCTTGTTCCTCATAATAACCACCTGCTCGGTACGCCATGGTGTCGGTTAAACCGCCGGTCATATCAAGTGATGCACCACGTGTGTTGTAATTGCCAAGCGTTAGCTTTAGCTCTTTGCTTTGCGTGTACAAAGGCTTTTTAGTCACATAGTTGATCATACCGCCTGGCTCACCACCACCATATAACGCAGAGGCTGGCCCTTTTAATACTTCTACACGCGCTACATTAAATAACTGTGGTACACCAAAGCCCGAATACGGGTCGCCGCGGACGCCATCGTAAAATACATTGGCATCGTCTCTAAATCCACGAAAAGTTACACCCGAATAACTGTACTCACTTACCCCTGCTATAGAACGGTATAAATCGGTAATGTCGCGCGCAGCTTGATCAATAATAAGTTGCTCGGTTAATACCTGCGCAGATTGCGGTAATTTAATAAGATCTAAATCCGTTTTAGTGCCAATTTTACTTTCGGTTTCTAGGTAAAACTGCTGAGCGCGGCCTGTTACTTCTATTGTTTCAATTTCGTTATTTTGCTCGGCAAATGCCACATTAGAAAAAGCAGAAAAAGATGCAGCAATACTGAGCGCCAAATATTTTTGGTTAAACATGTTGATCCTGAAAAAAGGTGTATAAAACACCTTAAATGATAACGACTATCATTATCATGCGCAATGTAAATAATTTCATATTCACCTTTATTTTTCGTGTGAAGAGTTTTGAGCAACACACTAAATTTGCAACTCAGCTTTGAATAAATTAAGAGCATTACTGGAATACAGTATTGATATAATATAACATATCTAAAAATGCAATTTAGTAAGATTATTAAATGATAAATAAACTGCCCGTCACAGTGATATCAGGTTTTTTGGGGGCTGGTAAAACTACTGTACTTAGTCATATTCTTAATAACAGGCAAGGAAAAAAAGTCGCCGTCATAGTTAACGATATGAGCGATATAAATATCGATGCCGCAACAATTAAAAGTGGTGTATCGCTTAATCACAGTAACGAAAAACTGGTCGAGATGAGTAACGGTTGTATTTGCTGCACCCTACGAGAAGACTTACTTATTGAAGTGGGCAAACTTGCCAATGATGGGCGTTTTGATTACCTCGTCATTGAATCTACAGGCATATCTGAGCCCCTCCCCGTTGCAGAAACATTTACCTTTGCCGACGAAAACGGGGTTTCACTTAGTGATGTTGCCACCCTCGATACCATGGTAACAGTGGTTGACGCGGTTAACTTTTTAAACGACTACGAACAAGCAAACGACTTACAAGATACTGGCGAATCGTTAGGTAAAGACGACGAGCGAAGCGTTGCCGACTTACTTGTTGACCAAGTTGAATTTGCTGATGTTATTTTAATTAGTAAAACTGATTTAATTACAAACAATGAATTAAATAAACTTACTGCTATTTTAAATACGCTTAACACTCAAGCTAACATTATTCCTATATCAAACGGGCATATTAATATTAACGAAGTGCTAAACACCGGCTTATTTAATTTTGAACGTGCCCAACAAGCACCGGGTTGGCTTAAAGAAATGCGTGGTGAACATATTCCCGAAACCGAAGAGTATGGTATTGGCAGTTTTAATTACACTGCGCGCCGCCCATTTGATCCTGAAAAGTTTTATAACTTTTTGCACAACACCGAGCAATTTGGCGAGCTCATTCGTTCTAAAGGATATTTTTGGTTAGCAACACGTCCTTTATTTTGCGCGCAGTGGAGCCAAGCTGGCGGTATAGCGCATTACGGGTTTGCAGGCATGTTTTATAAAGCAATACCTAAAAAAGACTGGCCCACAGAGCCCGAACTACTTGCTGATATAAACAGTAAGTGGTTAGAGCCCTTTGGTGACATGCGCCAAGAGCTTGTGTTTATTGGTCAGTCGTTAAATAAACACGCCATGATTAAAGCGCTTGATGACTGCCTACTCCCAGAAGATGCTGTTCTAAAAGGTAAAGATTTTTGGAAAACCTTTAACGACCCGTTTCCTATTTGGGAGGAAGAGTAATGAATGCCCTAGCCCCAATAACAGCGCAAGTAAAACCGGCGGAACCGCTATACCGAAGAGCAGCTATAGAGAGTAATGCCAATGTATTGCCACAAATTTATAACCAAGACACTAACATTGTTATTTGGCAAAGAGACCTTGAGCAAACATTAACAAATGCAGTCAATACACTCATTACCGCCAACGCTTTAAAGCCACTTGAACTTGCGGTATCACCTGATGATGCGTTTGATCAATTAATAAAAGCGCTTAAGCCAGAAGATAATAACCGCGATGAAATTAAAGCTTTGTGTGAAGACATCACACTGTTGGTTGAAATGTTTTGCTACCTGTTTGATTTAAAACGCGCCGGTTTAAGGCTAAAAATATTAGATAAACCTATGTGCCCGCGTTTTCATGTAGACAAAATTCCGTGCCGGCTAGTTACTACCTATCAAGGTGTTGCTACGCAGTGGTTAAATCACAGCGATGTAAGCCGCTCAAAGCTCGGTACTGGTAATTTAGGTAAGCCTGATGAGGAGTCTGGCTTAATTAAAAGCCTAAATAATATTAACCAGCTAACAGAAGGCGATGTTGCACTGCTTAAAGGCGAATACTGGGATGAAAACGAAGGCGCAGGTTTAGTGCATCGCTCGCCACCGTTGGCTGGAACTAATAGCGCCCCTAGGTTACTGCTGACTCTCGATTTTATATAAAATTAAAGCGCCATTCATAAAGGCCATATTTTGTCTGGCCTTTATCAATTATACTTAACCTATCTTTGTAAGGTTATTAGCAATAACACTGTATAACCCCTGAGAGTTAACCGGTTTTGAAATAAAGTCATCCATACCTACATCTAAACAACGCTGCTTATCTTCTTCATATGCATTGGCTGTAATAGCGATAATTGGAACCCTTTTATCTTCCCCTATTTCATTTTCGCGAATGCGTATAGTACATTCATAACCGTCCATATTAGGCATTTGACAGTCCATTAAAATTAAATCAAACACATTACTTTTTAATGTTTTAAGCGCTTCTAAACCGTCGTTTGCCATTGTAATAGTAACAGCTGTTGGCTCTAACATTTTTGCAATTACTTGGCGGTTTATAGGATTATCCTCTACTAGCAAAATATGCTTATTGATCAAATCTGGTAAAGATTGCTCTTGTACACGCTTTGCTAAATCGACAATTTGCGCTTTAAGTGCATGTATCGAAAACTTAATCGTACTGCCTAAACCTGGCACGCTATTGAGGGTTATTTCACCCTCCATTTTTTTAATCAAACCTTGGCAAATAGCCAGCCCAAGCCCTGTACCGCCATACTTACGAGCTACGCTAGCATCTGCTTGGGTAAACTCACTAAAAAGTAATAGTTGCTGCTCTTTTTCAATCCCAATTCCGCTATCAGACACACTTACCGTCAGTTGCTCATCTTTGTAATCAAACGATAAACGCACAAACCCAGCCTGAGTAAACTTTTGTGCATTTGACAATAAGTTAATAATTATTTGATTTAAACGTAAGTCATCTACATTTAAGCAATCGGGTAAGTCTGGGCTGCGCTGAATAATAAACTCAACATTGTTAGAATGAATAATGGGTGAGAATAACGAGTGTATATTTTCTATAAACGGAGCAAGCAAAGTAGCACGGGGGCTTATTTGCATAGCGTTAGCTTCAATTTTAGAAAAATCTAAAATATCATTTAATATTTGTAGTAAATTTTTTGAGCTTTTTTGTTGTGTTTCAAGAAGGTCACGCTGCTCATCAGTAAGGGTGGTATCACGAAGTAATACCTCACCCATACCTAAGATGCCGTTCATAGGCGTGCGCAGTTCATGACTCATATTGGCCAAAAACTGTGACTTAGCTTTATTAGCTTCATTAGCAGATTTAACTGCTTTTGTTAGCTCATCTGTTTGCTCTGCCACTTTAACTTCCAATTGCTGGTTAAATTGGCTTAGCTGTTTATTTAGATCCTGATTTTTAATATTAGACGCTTGTAAGCTCTCTATTGAGTCCCTTAACGCACTTCCCAGCATCTTAAACTGCTCTTGTAGCTGCAGTACTTCGTACCAACTAGACTCTGTATTAAAATGTTGTTTTTCTGATTTATCAAAACCATGCATTAAGTTAGTCAAACCAATAATTGGCTGAACTAATAAGTTAGACAAATGATGTATAAACAACACCACTAAAAATATCAACACTGCACTAAATAATATTGTTGGTAACCAGGCACTTGCTACTACCTTTGTTAAGTGCTTACGATTGTAAAACGTGATGACCTGCCATTTACTAACAGTATCAACATACTGATTGGTATGAAATACTTCATTATTAACAGAACGGAACAGTTGATTATCGCCCAAGTTACTTATCGTAAAATCTAAAGTTTTAAAGTCAGCCAAAATGTCAAATTGTGCTAATGAGCTAAAAACAATCCTTTGCTCAGCATCGAGTATAATTAGCTCACCAGTTTGGTTAAACAAATTCGGTATATATTGCTCTAAACGTTCAAGCTTTAACGACCCTTCCACTACACCATAAAACTCATCATTTCTGTAAATAGGCGCAGAAAGTGCAACTATAGGTTCATTACCAAGGCCACGCCCCTGAAACACACCACTGCTATAACCTTGAGGATACTGTTTAGCTTGAGAGAAATAAGGGCGGTCGTTTACAAAGCGCTTTTCTTCACTAAGTCCTTCTAATAATGTGCTGGGAATACTTTTAGCTACATAGCCATTTGGCATTGCATATAAGCTTGTAGTAAAACCTGGGTATAAATCCATTAACTGCGTTAACTGTTGTTGTATAGTAATTCCACCACCTATGGCATCACTGCTCATTACCACCGCGTTTTTATGAAACTGTAAATAGTCATTCAACTGTGTGCTAATTGATTTCGCTTTTTCTTCAAGCTGAGCATTTACCTCATACTCTATGCGTGAGTGATGATCGTTCACTAAAAAAACACTTGTAATAAGGACAACCAAAACAATAATGACGCTGACAACATAGCTAAGAATACGGGCGAGTGGGCGTCCTTGATAAGCACGACTAGCAAAGGGTACAAATATGCTCATCAAATCAACGAGTGCTAAACTTATTAATGCGTTTACCAGGTATTTAAACACTGCAACAATAAGCGTTAGCGATGCTAAATCCATTACAAACTGGCCTATACCCCAAATGATAGGCAGTCCAACTAAAAACCAAAATACGGCACCTAAGGGTAAAATAGGTTTAGAGCGTCTTAAACAAAAAATATAAAGCCATAAAAGCTCCAACAAATAAACTATGCTGGGCCAACAGTGCCCCCACCTATAGAGTAAAAAGCTTGAGACAATTGCGAGCGTAAGGCAGGAATAACGCAGCCCAGTGAATACTAAGCTGCATAAAACAAAAAATTGTCCAAATAAAAATTCAGAACTATCGAAAAAATACAGGGGTAAAAGGTTAACCAACCCGCCTATTAACCCTAATAAAATAGCTAGTGCCCACTTACTTCTTTGAGACATTACAACAACCCTTGGGCATCTGATTTAACATGTGTAGCGTTAACGTTAACGTATTATTTCATTATTGCGCAATATCTAAGTGTTGTCTATATGGCAGAAATATAGGGAATATCAGAAAATAAACTTGTGTGTATTTGGTTAAAGTTTTTAAATTGATTAGCTGTAGTCACCCAAATGAGGAATTTGGGTGGCAGTCTTACCAGCCACATCTCGGCACACACGTCACAAACTGTGGCTGCTCCCTTCCGGGCCTGACCAGGTTCGCCTGCTAGTGTTGCGAGAGGACCAATAAGACTACCATTGAGGGCCTTGGTTGGCGCGGGAGAGATTATCTCTACTTTTACTGTGTTATTCAAGGGATAATCAAAAAAGAAGGTGCGATTGCATACTTCATATACAATCGCGGCTTTGAAATTTAATTTGTGACTGTTATTTGCTCTCTAATTGCGCTTTTATATTACGAAGTGCTGCTTTTACTTTTTTCATGTTGTCTGGACCCATGCGTAAAAGCTGTTTTTGAGCAGCAGGAAGTTGCTCCCACTCTGAAAACGCATACTGATAAGTTACTGAGTCACGTAAAAGTGGTAAGGCGCCTTCAGGCTCCGGAGTATCAAGTAGTAAATCGATAGCGTCGTTCAATGTTTGTTTAAACTCGTCATCGCCATAACCAATTTCAGTGTATGCATCGTTAATAAGTGGCTGGTACTCTTCAAACATACGGACCACTTGCGCTGCACTCATGCTAGTAAAAATTTTTACATACGGTGTGTAACGCTCATAACTATTTGGATCAATTGTTAAAATATCCCCTTCGGTAACACTGAAGCTTTCTTGGGGTTTAATAACAGGATTGTGTTTTTTAGCTACTTTGCCTTGAGCTAAGTTGTCAATAAAAACAACACCTCGACGAATAACATCATCAGTGACTAATAGGCTCATCACAGAGTCACTTAGGTACTCGTCAATTTTGGCAACAACCATAGTATCACTATCGTTTAAGGCAGGTAGCGTAGCTACTTCTGGTTCGGGTTCAACTATGCGCTGCGCTGGCACTTCGAGCTCTGCGGGCTGTTCAACTGCTGTTGGCTCTTCTGGCTCAATTATATCTGGTTCATTTAATGGCTTAAGTTCCATTATTGGCCGCTCTTTAACGGGCTCTGTTGCTTCTATGCGCGCAACCGGTTCGTCACTTGGTTTGAGTAATACAAATGCAACCACACAAGCAACAACAATTAGCGTAATAATGGCAAGAAGTAAGTTACTGTTTGTTGAGCGTTTTTGAACATCTGGTGAGTCTGACATACGAACTCCATAAAAAATAAAAATGCGGTATCACTTAGAGTGGGCTAAGTGGATTAAATTCATTCTGTTCGAGTTTTTTATTAAATCAATAGTTATCTTAAGTTAGACATGCTGAATTCAGCATTAAATTATACAGTTATAACTCTATGAACAGTTAACCTTTGATTCTTCTAGCTTAAAGACTTAAAGTTAATAAATAAAGTAAAGACGTTGAACAGTTTAACCACCAATATGAAAATTAAGCAAATAGATCCCAAAAAACCTAAAACAGCCTTATTACTCACTGGTGGTGGTGCTCGAGCGGCGTATCAAGTAGGTGTTTTAAAAGCGCTAGCGCATAGTATGCCACGTACGGCACCTCTTCCTTTTAGAATAATAAATGGTACGTCTGCAGGCGCAATAAACTCTGCAGCCTTGGCTTGTTATGCCTCTTGCGCGCACTTAGCAGTGCGAAAATTAGAATCTGTTTGGAAAAACTTTTCGACCTCAATGGTGTATAAAAGTGATTTTTTAAGTGTATTTGGCCATATTGCGCGTAATATTTTAACTAGCTTTCAATCAGAGCATATTAACCACCCACCAGCAAGCTTGCTTAACAACCGCCCTTTACGTGGTTTACTTAACGAAATTTTAGACTTGCATCGCATAGAGCGTAATTTACACCGAAACTATTTAGAGGCGCTTTCGATTACAGCCTCAAGCTATACCACAGGTGATTCAGTCGCTTTTTTTCAGTCAAATACACAAACAGCTTGGCAAAGAGCTAAACGAGAAGGCCGCCCAACACGCATTAATGTTGAGCATTTAATGGCATCAAGTGCTATTCCAATGGTGTTCCCAAGCGTGAATATTCATAACCACTACTTTGGCGATGGATCTATACATCAACTATCGCCACTTAGCCCTTCAATACATTTGGGTGCCGAAAAAATATTTATCATTGGTGTAGATGAACCTACAGAGCCGCATCCACCGGGATATTCTGCGCATTACCCTGGGCTTTCTGCTGTAGCCGGACACTTGCTTGATAGTGTATTTACCGACACCATGCAGTCAGATTTAGAACGCTTAGATAGAATAAACCGCACTTTGGGGCTTTTACCTGCGCGAGATAAACACCAAGAGCTAAAGCAAATAGATAGCTTTATTATTAACCCCTCACAAAACTTTAATGTCATTGCAGCACAGTATTACAACGATATGCCATGGGCGATAAAAGTATTATTGCGTACTATTGGTGTTAAAAAGCACTCTCAATCAAGTTTAACGAGTTACTTATTATTTGAAAAACGCTATACCCAGCACTTAATGGAAATAGGGTATCAAGACGGCATGGCTAAGCTACCTGAAATAAGAGCTTTTTTAGGGCTCGATTAATTTATTCAATGCCGTCTAATAAAAAATGTTCTACGCGTTCCACACGCCTTGGTTTACCTTGTAAAACGAGTATATCGTTGGCAAGCAAAATGATTTGATCTGAAGGGGCGTCTATTTCTCGGTCTTGGCGTCGTAATGCCTTAATAGATACCTTGCGCTTTACTAAATTAAGCTCATTTATACTTTTATTAACCGCATGTGCTTTATCGGGCAGAGCAACCACATGCAAATACTCTAATTTATCTGAATTACTTTCATCGTTGTTTATATGCTCACCTGTAAAAAAACTTTGCAAAAATTGATAACGATTTCTTCGCTCATCACTCACTCGCCTAATAATTCGGCTCATGGGTACACCCGACATAGACAAAACATGCGAAACGATCATTAAACTTGCTTCAAGCGTTTCTGGTACAACTTCAGTGACACCAAGCTCTCGTAGTTTTTCAAGCTGGCTATCGTCTCGGGTACGTATAAGTATTTTTACCTCTGGAGCTATTTGCTTTATTGCATCTATCACTATTTGTGTTTGTTCAAACTCGGTAAATGTAATAATCACCAATCGGGCTCGCTCTACGCCCGCACACTTTAAAATATCTTTTTGTTTAACGTGGCCAAATATTACAGGCTCACCTGCGGCCTTACCTTCTTGAACAAGTATGGGGTTACTTTCAACAGCAACATATTCAATAGCTTCTGGCTTTAAAAAGCGCGCTATAGTTTGCCCTACCCTCGAAAAACCACAAATGACTACATGGTTTGTGTAAAGCGCACTTACTTGTGGCTCGCTTTTCCATGTAATGCTAGGGCTATTTAATAACCCTAAACGTCTTAAAATATAGGGTGTTTTTTCAATTAAAAATGGGGTTAACGCCATCGATAACACACCAAGGGCAATTAAAAATGAAATGTGTTCGCTGGTTAATAATTGATGCTGCCTACCCAAGGCAATTAATACAAAACCAAATTCACCCATTTGCCACAGCATAATGCCACACGCTAATGAGTCCTGCTTTCGCTCACCCATAAGTTGTGCACTGATGGCAAGCACAGTTATTTTTAAAACCAATAATCCAAATAATGCGCCAACAATAATAAGACCATTGCTAAACACATAGAGTAAATCGAGCTGCATGCCTACGGTAACAAAAAACAGCCCCATTAAAATATCGCGAAATGGCCGTATATCGGCTTCAAGCTGGTGCCTGTAATGACTTTCACCAAGCATCATCCCGGCCAAAAATGCACCTAGCGCCATTGATAAGCCAAACATATAGGTTAGTAAACCCGCAAACAAAGCAACTAGTAGCGTAGTAAGTACAAATAACTCATCAGTGCGCACTAAGGCTATTTCGCTGAATACTTTAGGCAGTAACCACTTCCCAATAGCCCACAGTAATACGCAAACAAAAGCCCCTTTAGTTAGAGAAAATGCTAACGCCCACCCAATTGTTTGTGAATCGCTTGTGGCAAATAAAGGAAGAATAATAAGTAAAGGGACTACGGCAATGTCTTGAAACAACAATACACCGATTGCTAATTGCCCTCTACGCTGATTAAGTTCACCACTTTCTTTAAGCAATTTAACGACTACCGCCGTTGAAGACAGCGCCATAATCGAACCAATAGTAAAGCTGGTAAGCAAACTGAAGTTTAAACAGTACAAAATTATAATAAGCACTAAGCTTGTTACAATCACCTGCAGTGAACCTAAGCCAAATACAATATTACGCATGGCCATTAATCGAGATATTGAAAACTCAAGCCCTAAGCTAAAAAGCAAAAATACAATACCAAGCTCTGCAACAAAGTCTATTTCGTGCGTATGTTCAAGCCATCCAACGCCATGGCTGCCAGCTAAAACACCTGTTGCTAGGTACGCCAAAATTGGCGGCAAGCCGATGCGCTTAAAAAACCACACAAAAATAACGGCAGCGACAAGCAAGCCAAAAAATTGAGCATTAGTACTTTGCAAATTTGGCCTCCGGCTTCAATTAAACTAGGGGATGTAGTTTAACTATAGCAAGCAATTGTTTTTAAGCTAATTTTAAAATATGGCACAAAAATAGCTTAATACTTATAAAGCAACACTCTCGGGGGAGAATTTAATGGAAAATGTCCATATTTTGACGCAACGTGTCTCTGGTCGCGGCGACTTTTTGCCGTTTTCGGCTGAACACACACCAAATAATGAAACAACGGCAACACACGAGTTAGTCGCTGAGCTACAGACTAGTTTAGTTATTGAAGATGTATTGGCCATATACGCAAAATTTACAAAAAAGCTTTTAAATTTTACGGGATTGCAGTTTCAGTCAACGCTTGGCACTGCACAAACGTCTGAAAGCGATACTAATAGCACGCCCTATATATTTGACTTAACGATTGGAAGAGAGCACTTAGGGCAACTTATATACTTTAGTAAATACCCTTTAGGCAAAGCAATTGAAAGCAAGTTACGCTCGCTTCACTCTGCGCTAGTTTACCCACTACGTAATGCAATGATGTATAGCCGCGTTCTTAAATTGGCGACAAAAGACTCATTAACGGGTTTGAACAACCGTAGTCAATTTAATGACATTTTATCTCAAAAGCTCGAAAATTGTCGCCGTTATCAGCGCCCTTTTAGCCTAATGTTACTTGATCTAGATAATTTTAAGCAGGTAAATGACAAGTTTGGCCACAAAATTGGCGACGATACCCTTAAAGAATTTGCAACAGTATTAAATTCAAGTATACGCGCTACTGATACCGTATTTAGGTTTGGTGGCGATGAATTCGCAATACTAATAGAAGACCCTGAATTCAAAACTAATCAGGTTGTATCTGAACGTATAATGCAATTTGTAAAGCAATCTAGCTTAATGTCAAAGCATGAAGTTACGGTTAGTATTGGCTATACCTTAGCAATGAGTAATGACTGCGATATAGAAATCTTTTCTCGCGCAGATAAAGGCTTGTACAAAGCAAAAGCGTCTGGCAGAAACTGCGCTAAAGCATATTGATTATAAGGCTTTTTTAAAAGGCTTAGCTTCCCCCGCTAAGCCTTTTTTATGTAAACCCTTGCCCTATTACTTAATAGACTTTGCAGGTAAAAATTTATAAATTGTCAGTGCCACACAAAAACCTAAAAAGTAACCGCTCACTAAATTTATTAAAGCTGTGGCGGTATCAAGAGGCGTAAATAACACTAAAACGAGCGGTAAACTCACCCCTAATATAAAAAATATGCCGCCTTTTCCTAACCAATAGGCCATTAAAATAACCGCTGATATAGCACCGCCCAAAATAGCATACGCTAAAGTGACAATGTTCAAATCAAGCAACACATTAGCAACTATCGCTATTAGGGCTGTTAATAGTATGCCTAGTGGCGCTTTATTGACTAGCGATAATCCAACATGTGGCTGTTTACTCATTTATTTACACTCCCAATAAACACCATTTTCATCATAATGTTTTTCACTTATAAAATAACCAACCACTTGTACTAGTTCATCATTATAAAAAATAAGCGGCACTTGACTTCGAAGCCAAGGCGCTACTTTTGCGTCCTTAAACCAGTGCTTAACGCTATTACTTCCGGGCTTTTTAAGAGGCTTTATACGAGCGCTGTTATAATTAAATCTTACTGAAACCTGCTCATTGGCATGCGGTGTTCTTATTCCTACACCACTTTGCTTTGTTAATACGCGGCCATCGTTGAGAGTGAGTTCATGAGTGATTAACTCATCATCATTCACAATGTTTTTTTGAGTTACAAAGTATAAATACCCTTGGTGGCGCCTAACCTGCCCATCAACTAAGTCAATTTGAATTTTAGCATCGGCCTGAGCGTTTATTGCCTGATTAATAATTTGTGACAACTGCTTTTGAGATGGCATTACTTGGGTAAATAAGCTAAGCCACGCACGAACCACATTTGTTATGCGCACGTCGCTATAATGAATTATTTGGCTAATACACAATGCTTGCTGGTCATTTAAACTTTGGCTTAAATCAATTTGAGTGTACTCATCAAGTAGCGCTTGTTGTTGCTGCAATAACTCAATGCTGCGCCCAGCACACTGTTCAAAACCTTTAAACCGCATAGCCAGCTCAGGCACTACACGTGCACGCAAAAAGTTACGATCAAAACGCTCATCGGTATTTGAGTCATCAGTTATATGCGTAATATTAAACGCTGTGGCAAAGTGCTCTATATCACTGCGCGCAATGTTTAAAAGCGGCCTATAGCATATTCGCCCGCTTTGTAGTTCACGCATTGCTTGCATTGCGCCTAACCCTTTTAAGCCCGAGCCACGCTTTAAACGCAGTAAAAACGTTTCTATTTGGTCGTTTAAATGCTGCCCTAATAAAATAACACTTTGCGGTGCGCTTAGTTCATCAAGTGCTTGATAACGTGCCTCACGTGCCTGCGCTTCAAGGCTTGTTCGTGTTTGCGGGCTTATTGTTACCTGTGTGGTATTAAACGGTGTATCTAGCTCAACGCATAGGTTTTGGCAAAAAGCCTGCCAGTCATTAGCGTATTCGCTTAAGCCATGATTAACGTATATTGCACTTACATTTAGCTTTGGCATTTCTTGCTTTAGCATGTGCATTACATGTAACAATACAACTGAGTCGACCCCACCCGAAAGCGCAACAGTAAAATTATACTGTTGTTTATTAAAAAAGTACTCAAGGGCGTGTTTAACGTGCTGATAAATCGCTGATGATTGCATTTAATACGCTATAAAATTTGTGTTAGAAGTATTTTAAAACAAAAAAGCCGCATAAGCGGCTTTTTTTAACATTTAATGTAATAGCTACTTTTATTAGCAGTAACCAAACGACATTAAACGTTTGTAACGTTGATCAAGCATGTCTTCAAGCGAAAGCGCTTGTAAGTCTGCTAAATCACGTTTTAAACGAGTTTTTAAGTTACGTGCCATGGCATCGTAATTTCGGTGTGCACCACCTAAAGGCTCATCAACTAAGTTGTTGATTAAATCAAGCTCTTTAACGCGCTCAGCGGTTACGCCCATAGCCTCTGCAGCAAGTGGCGCTTTGTCTGCGCTTTTCCATAAAATAGATGCGCAGCCTTCTGGCGAAATTACCGAGTACGTGCTGTATTGCAACATATTAACTCTGTCGCCAACACCAATCGCTAATGCACCACCTGAGCCGCCCTCACCAATAACCGTACAAATAGTTGGCACTTTAAGCGCCGCCATTACTTTAAGGTTACGTGCAATTGCTTCAGACTGACCACGCTCTTCAGCGCCAACACCAGGGTATGCACCTGGCGTATCGATAAAGGTCATTATTGGCATTTTAAAACGCTCGGCCATTTCCATTAAACGAAGTGCTTTACGGTAGCCTTCTGGTTTTGGCATACCAAAGTTGCGTTTAATTTTTTCAGCTGTGTCGCGGCCTTTTTGTTGGCCAATAACCATAACGGGTTCGCCATCTAAACGTGCAACACCGCCTAAAATAGCCGGGTCGTTAGCAAAAGTACGATCGCCTGCAAACTCGTCAAATTCCGTGAAAATACGCTCGATATAATCTCGAGTATAAGGACGCAACGGATGACGCGCTAACTGCGATACTTGCCAAGCGCCTAAATTTGAGAATATTTCCTCTTTTTGCTTAGCACTTTTTTCTTTTAATTTGCTGACTTCCTCTTCTAGCTCAAGGTCTAACTCGCCAGCGCGGCTTATGCTTTGTAATTCTTCAATTTTTGCTTCTAATTCTGCAATCGGAAGCTCAAAATCAAGATAATTGAGGCTCATGCTCTAAACTACCTAATCAGTTAAATTCTAGTTCTACATCTTGTGCCGCCATGAGTGATAACTTGTGAATCAAGTCGTCGCTCGGCGTGACACACCATTCGATCCCTAGGGTTAATTGCGCCAACGCATCTGGGCGTTGGTAATAAACCTTGATCGGACACGTTCCCATTTTATAAGGTTCGAGTACTTTTTGTAATTTATCGAAGAAACCTGCCTCGATTTGCACCATGTTCAGAGTCATTTTAATCGCTTTAATACGTTTTTCACGCGCTTGAGCAATGGTGTTTATTTCTCTGGCGGTCATTGTAATGCCACCGGAGAAGTTATCAAAGCTGACCTGTCCAGATATTACCAAGATATTATTAACTTGAAGCATTTCTTGGTACATTTCAAACTGTTCTGGAAACAAGCGTACATCAATACGGGCGCTCTTGTCATCTAAAGTTATTAAGCCCCAACGGTTGCCTTTTTTATTAATTAAGGTCCGCGCTGAAATAACTAGACCAGCGGCAGTAGAGAGTACATCACGATTAGTTGGTTGTAAATCCACCAGCTTTCCGCTGGTGTAATACCTAAGCTCCTTGCGATACTGATTTATCGGATGCCCAGTTAAATAAAGGCCTAGGGTATCTTTTTCACCTTCAAGCCATTCATTGTCGGTCAGGCCCGTGGCCTTAATAAAGGCTTGCTCTACTTCCTCTGGCTCAGTAGCCAATAAACCAAATAAATCGCTTTGTCCAAGTTGCTCTGCCTTGTTGTGCTGATCGGCCGCGCGCATAGCGTCTTTTAAACTTGCCAGTAATGTTGCACGCCCTGCTTGGGTTTTCTCTGGCCCAAGCTTATCAAGTGCACCGGCATAAATTAATTTTTCGGTGACACGTTTATTCAGACGTTTTAAGTCAACGCGAGCACAAAAATCAAATAAATCCTTAAACGGGCCGCCCTTTGCGCGCGCTTCTAAAATAGCGTCTACGGGCGCTTCACCTACACCTTTAATTGCGCCAATACCATACACAATTTCGCCTTGCAGGTTTACCGTAAACTTAAATTCACCGGCGTTTACATCGGGCGGTAATAAGGTAAGTTTCATGTTTTCACATTCATCTACCAAAATTACTATTTTGTCGGTGTTATCCATATCGGCCGACATTACCGCAGCCATAAACTCAGCTGGGTGGTGCGTTTTCATCCACAAGGTTTGGTACGAAACCAGTGCATACGCTGCTGAGTGAGATTTATTAAAACCATAACCTGCGAACTTTTCTACCAAGTCGAAGATTTTTATCGCCAGTTCGCCATCAATACCATTATTACGCGCGCCATCTTCAAACGTTGAACGCTGCTTTGCCATTTCTTCAGGTTTTTTCTTACCCATTGCACGGCGTAACATATCTGCACCACCCAGCGTATAGCCTGCGAGTACCTGCGCTATTTGCATTACTTGTTCTTGATACAAAATAATGCCGTAAGTGGGATCGAGTATTGGTTTTAAGCTTTCGTGTTGGTACTGCGCATCTGGGTATGAAATTTCCTCTCTACCCAGTTTTCGGTCGATAAAGTTATCTACCATGCCTGATTGCAATGGACCTGGGCGGAACAGGGCTACTAATGCAATCATATCTTCAAAGCAATCAGGCTTAAGGCGGCGTACTAAATCTTTCATGCCGCGCGATTCTAGCTGAAACACCGCGGTTGTTTCGGCGCGCAGTAATAGTTCTATGCTTTTTTTATCATCCAGTGGAATAGTGTTTATATCAACAGGGTCTTTGCCTTCGCGCTGCATACGCACGTTGGTCATATCCACTGCCCACTGCAAAATGGTCAAGGTACGTAAACCCAAGAAATCGAACTTAACAAGTCCCGCAGTTTCTACGTCGTTTTTATCAAACTGTGTTACCGGAAATTTCCCTTCATCGTCACAGTAAAGTGCAGCAAAGTCGGTAATGGTGGTCGGCGATATTACAACACCACCGGCGTGTTTACCGGCATTACGCGTACACCCTTCTAGGATGCGACACATATCGATTAAATCTTTTACCTCTGAGTCACCATCGTAGGCTTCTTGCAAACGCGGCTCTACTTCAAAGGCTTTGGCAAGGGTCATCCCCGGATCGCCTGGTATCAGTTTCGAAATACGATCAACAAACCCATAAGGGTGTCCTAGTACACGACCTACATCGCGTATTACCGCTTTTGCGGCCATAGTACCAAAAGTAATAATTTGTGATACCGCATCACGCCCATACAATGCCGATACGTGATCAATTACTTCGTCGCGTCTGTCCATACAAAAATCGACGTCGAAGTCGGGCATTGATACACGTTCTGGATTCAAAAATCGCTCAAAAAGCAAGTCGAACTCAAGGGGATCCAAATCGGTAATTTTAAGTGCGTATGCTACTAACGAACCTGCACCTGAACCACGACCAGGTCCAACCGGAATATTGTTATCTTTACTCCACTGAATAAACTCCATTACGATTAAGAAGTAACCCGGAAATCCCATTTGGTTGATTACGCCAAGCTCTACGGCTAAACGTTCATCGTATTCAATACGTTTTACTTTTCTATCTTCTTCGTCAGGGAACAAAAACTGTAGTCGTTCTTCAAGGCCATCCTCTGACACTTTAACCAAAAACTCATCAATATTAAGAGAGCCTGTTGGATAATCTGGTAAAAAGTATTCGCCTAACTTTACAGTCACATTACAGCGCTTAGCTATTTCTACCGTATTTTGCAATGCTTCAGGTATATCACTAAATAGCTCAGCCATTTGCTCAGGCGTTTTTAGGTATTGCTCTTCTGAGAAACGTTTTGGACGGCGTTTGTCATCAAGTGTGTAGCCATCAAATATAGCTACACGAATTTCGTGCGCTTCAAAATTTTCAGGTTTTAGAAATACCACTTCGTTGGTTGCAACAACGGGCAGCTGCTCTTTAGCTGCAAGCTCTACCGCCATGTGCAGGTAGTCTTCTTCAAGCGGGCGGTTAGTTCGTACAAGCTCTAAATAGTAATGATCGCTAAAGTGCTGCTTGTAAAAGCTAATTACGCTTTCTATAACGCCCGGATTATTTTTTAATAATGCTTTACCTAAATCACCGTCTTTTGCGCCCGAAAGAATAATTAATCCTTCTTTGTGATTAACTAACCATTCTCTGTCAATTACTGGACGATGAAATACATGACCACGCTGATACGCCTCAGAAATTAATAGCGTTATATTTTTATAACCCACATTGTCTTTAGCTAAAATTGTAATGCGACATGGCTCATCGGGAAATTCAGGGCTGCGCAGCCAAAAATCAGCGCCAACAATCGGCTTTATACCGGCATTATGGGTCGCGCCATAAAAGCGTACTAATCCACAAAAGTTCATTTGGTCGGTAATGGCAATCGCGGGCATTTCTAGCTCTTGCGCCTTAGCGACTATTGGCTTGGTTTTAGCTAAGCCATCAACCATCGAAAAGTCTGAGTGGACCCTTAAATGTACAAAATCAGGTGCTGCCATTATTTTGCCTCGCCTTTCGCTTGCATAAGTACACGCTGCACGGGTTTAAAACTTTTACGATGTTCATCTATTGCACCGTACTGCTCAAGTGCTGCAAAGTGCGCTTTAGTTGGGTAACCTTTATGCCCTGCAAACCCGTATTGCGGGTGGCGTTTATCAAGTTCAAGCATTTCATCATCACGCGCGACTTTGGCTAAAATAGAGGCTGCTGATATTTCGGCAACCAGGCTATCGCCTTTAACAACCGCTTGAGCAGGCATAGTAAGTTTTGGTAAACGGTTACCATCTATAAATACAAACTCAGGCTGTGTGCTTAACCCTTCCACAGCGCGGCTCATAGCAAGCATGGTCGCGTGTAAAATGTTTAAGTCATCAATTTCTGATGGACTACAACGGCCATAGGCATAGCATAATGCGTTTTCTTTTATCTCTGTGGCTAATGCTTGGCGCTTTTTGTCTGTTAATTTTTTAGAGTCGGCTAGACCAGCTATTGGCTTAGTTGGGTCAAGTATTACTGCTGCGGTAACAACGTCGCCAACAAGCGGGCCTCGCCCTACTTCATCAACACCGGCAATTAAGGTTACATTGGGTCGTTCAATTTGCATGTATTAACTCCGCCACAGCATTGGCTGCTTGCTCGCTGGCATTTAATCTAATGTTTTCATGAATTGCTAAAAAACGTGCTTTTAATTGTCTATTGTCTGTTTCTAGCATTGGGGTAAGTGCTTGAGTTAAGTTTTTAACGTTACAGTCGCTTTGTAAAAACTCAGGCACAAGCTCTTCATCTGCCAATAAATTTGGCAACGAAAAATATTTGATGTTAAAGGTAAACAAGGTTTTAAAAATCCAGTAGCTTAATGGTTTTATTTTATACCCAACAACCATTGGCTTTTTATACAGCATGCCTTCGAGTGTGGCAGTGCCAGACGCAAGTAAAATGGCATCTGCCGCTTGCATTGCTAATTTAGATTGCCCATCTAGCAAGCTAATATTAAGACTAGGCGCTGTGGCATTTAAAATATCAGTAAACTGCGCTTTGCGCTTTTCGTTTACCAGTGGAACCACAATTTTAAGGTCTGGGTTTTGAGCTTGAAGTTGCTGCGCTGTTTTTATATAGGTTTCACTCAGTAAGCCCACTTCAGAGCCTCGGCTACCTGGCAATAATGCCAGTACTTTGTCATCAAGACTTAAACCTAGTTTTGCACGTGCTTGGCTATCGTCGTGCTCAAGCGCTATATCGTCTGCTAATGTGTGCCCTACAAACGTACACGGTACTTGGTGCTTGTCGTAAAATTCTTTTTCAAACGGCAATAGTGCAAGCACTAAGTTAGTAGCTGCGCTAATAGTATGAATACGTTTTTCTCGCCATGCCCAAACTGAAGGGCTTACGTATTGAACTGTTTTAATGCCTGCATCTTTTAATGGTTTTTCGACGCGAAGATTAAAATCAGGAGCGTCTATTCCAATAAATACATCGGGTGGGTTATCTATAAAATGTTGAACCAATTGTTTACGGATTTTTAATAAACGCGGTAAACGTCCGAGTACTTCAACCAAGCCCATTACAGACAGTTCATCCATGTCGTATAGAGTTTTACAACCTTGAGCTTGCATTTTTGGTCCTGCAATCCCCTCAAAGGTGGCATCTGGAAAATGTACTTTTAATGCTTTTATTAGGCCTTCGCCTAAAATATCGCCCGACAGTTCGCCTGCCACTATACCTATTCGTAGTTGTTTTTTTTCTTTCATCATTTGCTTTTTAGTTCATATTTTAATCGGGCGTCATGAGTTTAGTTTACCGCGTTTTGGTATGTGTTTAAACGCTTTAAATAACTCGTTTTTTAACTGTAAATATAATCTCTATTGTTATTTATTTTTAATACTGATGTAGCATATAAATCATATATTAAGTTTTACTAATATATATTGACAAGTATTGTGTAGTTGTGAATAATATTACAAACTTTCAGTAATTACTGAAAGTTCATTTAATTATTAACTCTGCCAATAACTCATTGCCCAGTTAATCCGTCACATTCAAGGAGCATAAAATGATAGATGAAACCTTTGTGGATCTATCGCGACTACAGTTTGCTGTTACCGCACTCTTTCACTTCATATTTGTACCGTTAACAATAGGTATGACTTGGATCTTAGTTATTATGGAATCAGTTTATGTTATGACTGGTCGCGAAATTTATCGTGATATGACTAAGTTTTGGGGTAAGTTATTTGGTATTAACTTTGCCATTGGTGTTGCCACAGGCCTCACTATGGAGTTTGAATTTGGCACTAACTGGTCTTATTACTCACATTATGTGGGTGATGTATTTGGTGCCCCACTGGCTATTGAAGGGTTAATGGCATTCTTTTTAGAATCAACCTTTGTGGGTATGTTCTTCTTAGGATGGGATAGACTTTCTAAACGTCAACATTTAGGCGCTACCTTTTTAATGGCACTGGGTACAAACTTATCAGCATTATGGATATTAATTGCTAATGGTTGGATGCAAAACCCAGTAGGCGCTGAATTTAACTACCAAACTATGCGAATGGAAATGACCAGCTTTGCAGAGCTGGTATTTAACCCTGTTGCACAGGTTAAGTTTATTCACACGGTATCTGCAGGCTATGTCGCCGCGTCTATGTTTGTTTTAGGTATAAGTAGTTGGTACATACTAAAAGGTCGCGATTTAGCATTTGCTAAACGTTCATTTTCAGTGGCTTCAGGGTTTGGTTTAGCCTCAATTTTATGTGTTATTTTACTTGGTGATGAATCAGGCTATGAAGTAGGCGAAATTCAAAAAGTAAAATTAGCAACTATTGAAGCCGAGTGGCACACAGAAGAAGCGCCCGCTGCGTTTACTGCATTTGGTTTTCCTGACTCTGAAGAGCAAGTAACCCATGCAGCTGTAAAAATACCCTATGCACTGGGCATTATTGCTACACGCTCACTTGACGAAAAAGTTACGGGCATATCTGATTTAGAGAAAAAACATGAAATACGTATTCGTAACGGCATGATTGCCTATGGTTATCTCACTAAACTAAGAAACGGTGAAGATACGCCTGAAAACATTGCTAAATTTGACGCAGTGAAAGATGACTTAGGCTACGGTTTGTTGCTTAAACGATATACATCTGATGTTGTTGATGCCACAGAAGAGCAAATTCAAAAAGCAGTGAAAGATTCATTCCCAAAAGTAGGCCCTATGTTTTGGTCGTTTAGAATTATGGTTGCCTGTGGTGTCGCTATGCTTGCTGTGTTTGTATTAGCATTTTACTACAATGCACACCGTATTATTGAGCAAAAACGCTGGTTACTTTGGGCTACAGTATTAAGTATTCCATTGCCATGGATTGCGATTGAATTTGGCTGGATCGTTGCAGAATATGGACGCCAACCTTGGGCTATTTCTGAAATACTACCGACTTTTTTAGCAACGTCATCATTAACGGTCAATGACATTTTAATTAGCTTAACGGGTTTCATCATTTTTTACACTGGCCTTGCCATTGTTGAAGGCTGGTTAATGATTCACTTTATTAAAAAAGGCCCTAGCTCATTACATACTGGTAAATACCATTTTGAGCTGCCAAACAACACACAAGCAAAAGGAGAATAATCATGATTTTTGATTATGAAACATTAAAAATGTTGTGGTGGTTGATCATTGGTGTCCTTTTAATCGGCTTTGCAATTACCGATGGTATGGATATGGGGGTTGCTATGCTCCTTCGCCTAGTTGGTAAAACAGATTTAGAACGACGCACTGTAATTAATACAATTGGCGCACACTGGGATGGTAACCAAGTTTGGTTTATCACCGCAGGCGGAGCATTATTTGCGGCTTGGCCAATGGTGTATGCAGCCGCTTTTTCGGGGTTTTACTTTGCCATGATGCTGGTGCTATTTGCACTCTTTTTTAGACCTCTTGGTTTTGATTACCGCTCTAAAATTGATTCTAAGCGCTGGCGTAATAACTGGGATTGGGGATTATTTGCAGGTAGCGCAATTCCGGCTTTAGTATTTGGTGTAGCATTTGGTAACTTGTTTTTAGGTGTACCATTCAATATTGATAATTTATTACGTGTAAGTTATCAAGGTTCGTTTTTTGGCTTGTTAAACCCGTTTGCACTTCTCGCTGGTTTAATTAGTATAGCTATGCTTATTGCACATGCAGGTATGTGGTTACAACTTCGCACAGCAGATGCGGTTGCAGAACGCTCTGGCCAATACGGACGTTATGCATTGATTGCATTTATTGTTTTATTTGCCGCGGCCGGAGTTTGGGTGGCTAATTTAAGCGGCTACCAAATTGTGTCTATGGGCGATACTCAAGGCCATGCTGATCCGCTCGCTAAAGTAGTTACCACAGCAAAAGGCGCTTGGCTAAATAATTACACTGAGCGCGCATGGACAGTAACCTTCCCTGTTCTAGCGTTTGCTATGGCATTGAGTGCATTAGTATTTTCAAAGCTCAATAAACCAGCGTTAGGGCTTATTTCGACTGCACTTATGTTAGTAGGTGTCATTATGACGGCGGGCGTTTCATTATTCCCATTTATTATGCCATCAATTAACAACCCAAATATTAGCTTAACAATTTGGGATGCCGTTTCGAGCCATAAAACGCTTAACATTATGCTTGTAGCCGTGGCCATTTTTGTACCATTAATTTTAGCCTACACCACGTGGTGTTATGTAAAAATGTGGCGCAGAGTAACCGTAGAAGAAATTGAAACTAACACTCACGGCAGCTACTAAGGAGACTGAACTATGTGGTATTTTGCTTGGATTTTAGGTGTACTTTTAGCCTGTACCTTAGGGGTAATAAATGTAATGTGGTACGAATTTCATCAAAATAAAAACAGCATTGCTGATGATGAACAACCGATGCATGATTTATTGAACGAGGCTAACTCGACCAACAATGACGACTAACCCCCGACCAAATCGCGCGCAGCAACAAACACTGCGCGCTTTTTTAAAAACACAAAGTAAACCCGCCTCATTATGGTTAAAGCTCAGTATTGCACTGGGTACTTTTAACGCTATTTTAATGATTGCTGGGGCATATTTACTCGCTCAGGCTATTCATAACGTAATGTTTGAAGGTAGTAGCTTAAGTGAAGTCACTCACTTGCTGTGGCCATTAGCAGGTATTGTTTTGCTTCGCGCTATTTTTTTAGCGCTAAGTGAAAGGCTAAGTGCTTTTGCTGCCCTTAAAATAAAATCGGCTATGCGCCAAACACTGTTAACTAAATTAAGCTTGCTTGGCCCTAGTTATATTGAGCAACACGGTCAAGGTGCAACTTTAAATACATTGCACAATGGTGTAGAAGAACTTCATGACTATTACGCAAAGTACCTGCCTGGTGTTGCTTACAGTGCTCTTATTCCACTAGCAATCTTGGTTGTTATTTTTCCGACCGATTACAAAGCGGGATTAATATTTTTATTAACAGCTCCGCTTATCCCTTTTTTTATGATTTTAGTTGGATCAAAAGCAGAAGCGTTAAATCAAAAGCGTTGGCAACAACTTGCTGTTCTTGGTAATTACTTTTTTGACAGAGTACAGGGATTAACCCAGCTAAAACTATTTAATGCAACGCAAACCGAATTAAAACAAATAGCTAAAATTTCTGATGACTTTAGGCATACCACGCTAGGCGTGTTAAAAATTGCGTTTTTATCATCTTTTGCCTTAGAGTTTTTAGCTACAATCAGTGTGGCTTTAGTGGCTGTAATTATTGGTTTTAGGCTTTTTTTTGGCACACTTGATTTTTCTACTGGCTTTGTTGTGCTGCTTTTAGCTCCCGAGTTTTATTTACCGCTTCGTCAATTAGGAAGCCATTATCATGCTCGCTTGCAAGGTATCAGCGCCGCTGCTGACATGGTGACTATTTTAAATGCCCCCTTACCCAATCAAGATACTGAACTAGTTAACAATACAACCGAATACACCACGTCTGATACTATTGATTCAATAAACATCAAAAACTTAACCTACATTTACCCTGACAGTAACGAAGGCATACACAATGTCACCTTAAGCCTACCAAAAAAAGGCTTGGTTGCAGTTGTGGGTAACAGTGGCTCAGGGAAAAGTACTTTATTTGATTGCCTGCTGGGTTTTCACCCCCAAGTAATACCTTGTATTTATATTAACGGATTGCCATTAGCAACAAACGATATTACCCAACTACAGAATCAAGTTGCGTGGATACCACAAAATCCAACACTATTTTTCGATAGCATTGGCGCTAATATAAAATTAGCTAAACCAGACGCATCACAGCAAGAGCTAGAGCAAGCAGCGCAACAAGCAGGCGCCCTTGAGTTTATAAATACCCTACCCTCTGGGTTTGATACGTTAATAGGAGAGCAAGGTGAAGGACTCTCTGGAGGGCAAAAGCAACGTATTGCACTTGCTCGGGCATTTTTAAAAAACGCCCCTATATTAATGCTTGATGAGCCAACAGCCCACCTTGATAGCCAAACAGAGCAACACATTCAACACGCCATTAATATGTACGCTAAGAACAATTTAGTACTGGTAATCGCACACAGATTAAATACTGTAAAACACGCCGACAATATTATTGTAATGGACCAGGGTAAGGTCACTGAGCAAGGTAGCTTTGAAAAACTAAGCACTCAACATAGCGTGTTTTATAATTTGCTAAATGCCGCTAAGCAAGTAGGTTCCGATGAATAACTTTATTAGATTGATAAAGCTCTGCCGCCCTCATTATAAAGCCATGCTACTGGGTACGCTGTTAGCAACAATTACGGTGCTTGCGAACGTTGGCTTACTGGCTATTTCAGGCTGGTTTTTAGCATCTATGGCAGCTGCAGGCATTGCTGGCGTGCAAATAAACTATTTTACACCCGCTGGCACAATACGTTTTTTAGCCATTGTAAGAACGGCTTCTCGTTATGCTGAGCGCTTAGTTACTCATAATGCGACTTTTTTATTGTTGAGTGAAATTCGCGTAAATATGTTTGCAACACTCAGTAAGCTCAACAATGTTGATTTAGCCATGAGCCGCAGCGCTGATTTACTGAATCGACTACAGAACGATGTTGACGCACTCGATAAATTTTATTTGAACGTGTTAATGCCTATGATGGTTGCTTTGTTAAGCGTGCCAATCATTTTGCTTTTCATGTCTGCTTATAATGCAAATGTAGCACTCATTTGCTTTATGGGAATTTTATTAATTGGCGTTGTCATACCTGCGCTTTTAAGTGCTTCACTTACAAAAAATAGTCACAAAGAAACACACCTTAGTGCACTGTTACGGGCCGAATTATCAGATACCTTAACAGGCCTCAGAGAGCTTAGTATTTATCAAGCCCGTACTGAGCAGTTAAATAAATGCGATAGATTAAACGAGCAGTACAACCAACAATTATTTGTTCGTCATAAGGCGTTAGCAAATGCAGATGGACTGACTCTATTAATAGTACAAATGGCCATGTTAGCTAGCATAGTGACGATAGCCCCATTGGTTTATACTAATTCCATGGTTAACGTAGAACTTGCCATGTTAACGCTTTTTGTATTAGCAAGCTTTGAAAGCGTATTACTACTGCCCAATGCATTTATAGAGCTGCCTAATGTACTAAAAGCCGCAGAGCGGTTATTTACCCTCCAAGATAAAGCATCTGATCAGAGCAATAATTGTAGCGCTTTAATTGATACTCAGTTTGATAAAAATAATATTGCGCTAACGCTTAATAACATTAGCTATAAATACGATGAGCATAACGCATTAAATAATGTCAGTTTTATGCTTAAATCGCGGCAAAAAGTAGCCATTGTAGGTCGAAGCGGGAGCGGTAAAACCACCTTAGTTAATTTGCTAACCGGTTTATGGCCACTTCAGCAAGGTAGTATTACATTGGGTGACCATAATAACGCGCAAGACCTTCACTCACTTAGCAGTGACAGCCGAGCAAACGTTATAAATATATTAGCGCAGCAACATCATATTTTTGATGGTACATTAAGTGAAAACTTGCGTTATGCAAAGCCAAGCGCTACAAAAGAAGAAATGCTTGAAGCCATTAACCTTGCACAGCTAGAGCCTTGGTTTAATGAGCTACAAGAGGGTTTAAAAACACGTTTAGGGACAGGCGGCAGAAGCGTATCCCAAGGACAATCAAGGCGTATAGCGATTGCGCAGGCTTTATTACAAAACCCAGCTATTTTAGTACTTGATGAACCCACTGAAGGGCTAGATAACCAATCTAAGCAAACCGTAATGAACGCCATTATGCACGTAATGAGTGACGCAAGCGTACTTACAATTACCCACGACCCTGCTCTTCTAGCGCAAATGGATAACATTATTTGGCTAGAAAATGGCAAACTTGTAGCGCAAGGTAGCCACAAAGAGCTTAGCGAAAAACATCAGGAATATGTGTCGCTAACCACCCGTTTTTAATACGCTGATTGAGACATCAATAACGCCGACTTTAGGGTCGGCTATTTTTTTAAACATACCTAACGATAAATCAATAACACGCCCTCTAACGTACGGGCCCCTATCATTTATTCTTACGATTACCGATTTATTGTTAGCTAAGTTAGTTACCTTGACCTTAGTACCAAAATCAAACTCTAAATGTGCAGCAGTGGCTGCGTTTTGGTTAAAGGTTTCGCCATTTGCCGTTGTGCGGCCATGGTATTTATTAGCGTAATAAGAAGCTTTCCCTAACTGAGTACGCTCACCATTAGCTGTGGTAACGACAGGTTGGCTACTACACGCAGCCAAGATAGACAAAAAACTGAGGGGTAAAATTAACTTCGTAAGAGACATAGCTGTGCTTTAAATATAGTAAATTTGCGCAAAGGTTAACCTTGCCTCGCTGAGTGCATACTGAATTAAAATATTTTAAAGGCAATAAAAAACCACCGTCGATTTCTCTAAGGTGGTTTATTTAAAAACAAAAAGTGCTTATCTTACGATCCCGCGCTCAGAGCTTTTAACAAAATCTATCATAGTTTGTACTGCAGGGTATTTAGCCGCATCTTCACTTAGTGATTCAATTGCTTCATCAACACCTAAACTCTTACGATAAAACGCTTTATACGCTCGGCGAACGGCCATTATTTCATCGCTTTCAAAGCCTCGGCGTTTCATGCCTTCTTTATTGATTGCAGCAGGACCTGCTGGCATACCAATCGTGGTCACAAATGGTGGAACATCTTTGTTAACGCCAGAGTACATGCCAATAAACGCATGTGCCCCTATTTTACAAAACTGATGAACCCCTGAATTACCACCTAAAATAACCCAATCAGCAACATGAACATGGCCTGCAACACTGGCATTATTGGCAAAAATTACGTTATCGCCTATCACTGCGTCATGTGCCACGTGGGTATAAGCCATAAATAAGTTATTGCTACCAATTTTTGTTACGCCTTGGTCTTGAATGGTACCACGGTGAATGGTTGCACACTCACGGATAACATTGTTGTCACCAATAATTAATGTAGTGGGTTCGTTGTTGTATTTTTTGTCTTGGCAAGCCTCACCGACAGACGCAAATTGAAAAATATGATTTCCAGAACCAATGGTAGACGGTCCTTTAACAACAACGTGAGATTCAATAATACAGTTATCACCGATAACAACATCATTGCCTATATAACTATATGGACCAACTGAGACATTGTTGCCTAGTTTAGCGCCAGGTTCGATTATTGCTGTAGAATGGATCACTATTAAAACTCTCTTCTCGCACACATAATTTCGGCACTACATACTACTTTGCCGTCAACTTTAGCTTCAGCAGCAAACTTCCATATATTGCGGCGCTCTTTTAAAAACTCTACATGCAAATGCAATGTATCACCAGGCACAACCGGTTGCTTAAAACGAGCGTTGTCTACTGCTGCAAATAAGTAAAGCTCGTCTTCGCTGCGATTTTCAACTGTTTTAAAACCAAGCAGACCTGTAGCTTGTGCCATAGCTTCTAATATTAGCACACCAGGGAAAATAGGCTGGTTTGGAAAATGGCCAGTAAAAATAGGCTCGTTTATAGATACATTTTTAATGGCATGCAATGTCTTACCCGGAGTAAAATCAATAACACGATCAATTAAAAGCATCGGGTAACGGTGTGGTAATAAAGCTAAGATTTCTTGAATATCAAGGCTATTTAATTCGTTTGCCAAAATAGCATCCTTTTATGTGTTCAACGTTTATGACTTAGCCAGTGCTTCAAGCGCTTTCAAACGAGACTTCATGTCTGATAGATTACGCAAGTGAGCAATTGATTTACGCCATTCTTTGTTAGTTGTATGGGGCATACCTGATGAATAAATACCGGGCTCGGTGATTGATTTTGTCACCATGCTCATACCCGTAATTATAACACCATCACATACTGACATGTGACCATTAATTGCAGTCATACCACCAATTTGGCAGTTTTTACCTATGGTAACACTACCTGCAAGAACAGAGCAGCCAGCAATTGCTGTGCCCGAGTTAACTTCAACGTTGTGTGCTATTTGACATTGATTATCAATAATCACATTGCTATGAATAATCGTATTATCAAGTGCCCCCCGGTCAATTGTAGTACTGGCGCCTATTTCTACTTTATCGCCTATGATCACAGAGCCTAGCTGAGGAATTTTAAGCCACTGCCCACGCTCATTTGCATAACCGAACCCATCGCTACCAACAACACTATTTGCCTGGAACAAACAATCCGATCCAATTTCAACGTCATGGTAAATAGTCACACTAGGCCAAAGCTTTGTCCCAGCACCTATTTTAACACGTTCTCCGATAAAACTGTTCGGACCAATTTGCGCGTTATCACCAACAACTGCACCAGCCTCTATAACTGCATTAGCGCCTATAGCAGCACTTTTGCTTATATTTGCACTAGGGTGAATTGTTGCACTTGGGTGAATCCCCGAAGAGGCTGAACGCGGTGTTGTATCCATAAATTGCGCAAGCTTTGCGTAACTGACATAAGGATTTGAAACAATCACTTTATTGCCATTAAAATGCGCGGCATCTGCTTGGTTAACGATAACAGCACTGGCTTGAGTAGCTTCAAGTTGAACACGATATTTTGAGTTCGCTAAAAATGCAATATGCCCAGTACGGGCATTTGCAAGTGTCGCTATTTTTGTTATTTCTAAAGCGCCATCACCCTGAAGTTCGGCGCCTAGAAGTTCCGCAATTTGCGAAAGCGTATAATTTTGCATAGAGTGATTATTTCTTGCTAACAGCTGTTACTACTTTAGATGAAAGGTCTGTTACTTCTTTAGGGTTGAAGTAAATTGTAGTGTCTTTTACTTTAACTTCATCAAAGTCACCGTCTTTAGCAATCTCTTCAATTGTTTTAATAATTAAGCCCTGAACTTTTGCAAGCTCTTGGTTTTGGCGAGCTTTGATTTCTTGCTCTAAAGGACGACCTACTTCAGCAAGGTTTTTTTGCATACCTTGAATTTTATCACGTAGTGCATCTTTTTGAGCTTGGCTCATCGTTGTGCTCTCACGCTTAAACTTCTCAGCTTCAAAGCGAATATCACCTTGTAACTTTTCAAGTTCTTGGCGACGCTCAGCAAATTCGCTTTGTAGTGACTGCTCAATTTTAGCCATTTGAGGAATTTGCTTGTAGATTTCTTGCATATCTACAACACCTACTTTGTGCGCAAGAGCGCTAGCAGAAGTACCCATCATTAACGTTGCTAAAACAGCCACTGCCGTTGATTTAAATAATTTAGTCATAAAAAACTCCTTTAGAAAGTGTTACTAATATTAAAACTGATGGTCTTCGTATCGTCATCTTCTTCTTTTTGCAATGGATACGCAAAACTAATCAGCATTGGACCCATTGGAGAGATCCACTGTAATGATAAACCGGTCGATACTCTAAAACGCATAGGATCTGAATAATCATCCAGCTTATTGCGTTGATCTACGAGTAAGTTTTGATAACGGTCTACGCTAAACTCTGTGTCCCATACGTTTGCAGCATCAACAAAAAAGCTGGTACGCACTGAACTTGTGTTTTCTTCATCTAAAAACGGCGTAGGAACGATTAACTCCATACCCGCCACCGCTTTGGCGTTACCACCAATTCGACCTTGTGGTATTAACTGGTCAAACTCCGACGCACTATTGATAGGACCTGAGGTAGAACCATCTGGGTTTAGTGTTCCAGGAATCGTCGTTGCAATACGTGACACAGCTTGTGGCAATATTGTATTACGGTCAAAGCCACGTAGTTCCATTTCCGTAATACGGAAGAACTCTTGGAATGGAAGCGTTTGATCGTATCCATTTGTTGACCCATAACCATTACCATAACCGAGCGCCGCACGAGCCGAGAAAACCCAGCGATGGTCGTTAGATATTGGCCAATAAAAGCGTGAATCGTAATTAAGCTTGAAGTAAGTTAAATCTGAGTTCGGTGTAGTCCCCGTTAAATTTAACGTTTGGCGTGAACCCGCTGTCGGGAATAAACCACGGTTAACCGTTATACGTGACCAACCAACACTTAATTCATATTTGGTAAAGTCAAAGCCTGCATCAGGGTTTTCAGGGTCAAAAAATGTCTCACGTAATACACGCGTTTGCTCGTACTCGGCAATATCTGACAGCTCTTCTTTTATCCAACGAACACCAAAATTAACCCGGTTGATTGCATCAATCGGAAAACCAATATTTGTACCTAAACCATAACTTTTTGATTTGTAATCTACAAGACTAAACTTACTTGCGTCGTAGTTTCGGTAAAAAATACTGCTGCCTTGTGAAACACCATCTGGTGTAAAATAAGGGTCGGTATACGATAAACTGACACTTTCAGAGCCAGTAGAAGTATTTAAATTTAAACCAATTTGGTTGCCTGTTCCTAAGAAGTTAGATTCAGTCACACCAATATTAAACTGTAGACCTAGGTATGAACCATAAGCAAGGCCAGCATTAAAGCTACCGGCAGATTGTTCTTTTACTGTGAAATCTACGTCAACTTGGTCGTCTACACCTGGCACAGGGACTACGTTAAAATCAACAGTTTCCATATAAGGTAAACGTTGAATTTGTAGCTTTGAACGCTCAAGGTTCTGGTTTGATAACCATGCACCTTCTAGCTGCGTCATTTCGCGGCGCAATACTTCGTCAGCGGTGTTTTGGTTACCACCAACAATTATACGACGAACATAAACACGCTTACCTGGGTTAACAGATAAAGTTAACTGAACTTCTTGCTTTTCGTCATCAATTTCAGGAATTGTGCGCACTTCAGCATTTGCATAACCAAAACGTGCTAAATAACTTTTAATAAACTCTTCTGAAGAGGTTACAACAGAACCATTGTAAAGCTCACCAGCTCTGAGTGGGATAACACTTTTAATTAAATCTTCACGACCGAGTAAGTCACCAATAAAATCAAAGCCTTTAACCTTGTATTTAACGCCTTCGGTAAGGTTGGCCGTAACATATACAGATTCACGCTCTGGGCTTACCGATACCTGCGTCGAATCAATATTAAAACGTAAGTAACCACGGTCTAAATAAAAGCTGCGGATTTTTTCTAAATCACCTTCAATGGTTTGTTTTTGGTAGCGATCGCTACCCATAAATTGCCACCAAGGTAAATCTTGCTGAGACTCAGCAAGTTTTAATAATTCTTCGTTAGAAAAAAGCTCGTTACCCACTAAGTTAATTTGGCGGATAGACGCGGCATCACCTTCATCAAACTCCAATTTAAGTTTTACGCGGTTACGTGGCAATTTAGTAACGCTGATATCAACCGTTGCATTGTATTTACCAATACTATGGAAAAACTCTACTAAGCCTTTTTCAATATTATCAATTACGGTTTTATCTAATGGTTCGCCTTGGCGAATATCTTGTTGATCAAGCGACTCGTTAAGTTGCTCATCTTTGATATCTTTATTGCCTTCAAACTCAATGAAGCTAATTGTTGGGCGCTCTGTTACTTTAAAAATAACGTTGTTGCCATCACGTAATGCTTTGATGTTGTCGAAGTGACCAGAACGATAAAGTGACTTTATTGTTTTTGAAATTGTGTAGTCATCTACATTATCGCCTACGTTAATAGGAATATGAGTCAATGCAGCACCAAGTGCTACGCGTTGTAAGCCTTCAACTTTCAAGTCTTCAACAATAAAGGAAGTTTGGCCTAGGGCGGCAAAGCTTGCACCCAATAAACTTGAAACTGCCAAATGTTTTTTTATAGCCATTTTATTATCTTTATCCTTTACAACTGTATTACCGCTTAACACCTAAAATACGGGTGCGTTACAATCGTGTTCTAATTAGTAAATGTTGCGCTGTAATTACAAACGCGATACATCATTGAACAAAGCGAAACATGTTAGAAAAATGAGTAGCAACGCTCCCACTTTAAAACCAAATTCTTGCGTCTTTTCAGAGACCGGCTTTTTACGAAAAAGTTCAATTATGTAATACATTAAGTGTCCACCATCAAGCACTGGCAGAGGTAATAAATTAAATACGCCCAAGTTAACGCTTATCAGGGCTAAAAAGCTTAAAAAAGCAACTAAACCATAGCTTACGCTAGTCCCCGCTCCCACTGCAATACCAACAGGACCACTTAAGTTTTTAACCGAAACCTGACCCGTAATTAAATTACCAATCATGTCAAAGCTCAGCGTAATCAACCGCCAAGTTTCTTTTGTACCACGAACAATACTATCAAGTGGTCCAAAACTTCGCGATTGTACATACCCCTCTGGCCATTGCTGAACAACAGGTGCTACACCTAAAAAACCTTGTTCTATACCATTGTTGCCAACACGCCCTTGTGGGGTCACTGTTATGCTTTTTATACTATCTTGTCTTTTTACACTAAATTGTAAAGATTTGTTAGCCGATTGCGTAATTACATTAACTAATTGCGGCCAATTGCTTATAGTTTCACCGTTTACAGCCAAAATAGTATCGTTAACTTGCAAATTTGCTTGTTCCGCTGCTGAATTTTTAGTCACCGCTGCAACCGTTAATGTTGCTTGTGGCCTAAAGGGGACAATACCCAAAGAGGTTAGTGGAGGAACATCTTGTTGGTCGAGCTTCCAACCATCAATATTGAGCGTTTTGACTCGTGTTTGTAAGTTTTCATCGCGAACTGTAATCTCTACGCGCTCTTCACCTAATCGCGACATAAAAGCAAACGTCGCGTCTTGCCACGTGGTTATATTATCATCACCAATTTTAATAATGTGTTGGCTTGGCATAAGCCCGGCTTGCTCTGCTCGGCTTCCTTCAGTAATGCTGCCTACGACTGGTTTTACCGATTGCACACCCACCATGTACATCACCGCTAACGCAAAAATAGCAAACAAAAAATTTGCCATAGGCCCAGCTGCAACAATAGCAATACGTGCTTGTACTGACTTTGAGTTAAACGATAAATGTCGCTGATTTGCTGGAACATCGTCCACACGCTCATCAAGCATTTTGACATATCCACCTAGTGGAATAGCTGCTATGACATATTCTGTATTGTATTTATCGTGCCATTTAATTAAGGGCTTACCAAAACCAATAGAAAAGCGTAGCACCTTAACACCCGCCTTTCGTGCTACCCAAAAATGGCCATACTCATGCACAGTAACTAAAATACCTAATGCCAAAATAAATGAGCCAAGATTCCAAATAAAATCAAACATACTAATGAGCCACTTTATTTATAAACTGAGTTGCACTGAGACGTGCAAGCTCATCGCATTGTAATATTTCATCTAAACTCTGTACGTTGGTGAATTGAGCCGACTCTAAGGTTTGTGCATTAATTTTATAAATATCTGTAAAACCAATTTTACCTTTTAAAAATGCAGCAACAGCTATCTCATTTGCAGCATTAACGGTCGTTGTTGCCCCCTGCCCCGCCGAACATGCATCAATAGCAAGTTGCAAATTAGGGTAACGGGTAAAGTCAGGTTTAGTGAACGAAAAATCACAAATATCAGAAAAATTAAGCGGTTTAACACCTGCGTCAATTCGTTTTGGGAACGCTAATGCATGAGCAATAGGCGTACGCATATCAGGATTACCCATTTGCGCTAAAATTGAGCCATCATGATACTGAACCATCGAGTGAATAATACTTTGAGGATGAATAACAACGTCAATATCATCGCTATTACAGTTAAATAGCCACTTGGCTTCAATAAACTCAAGGCCTTTGTTCATCATAGTTGCGGAGTCTACTGAGATTTTTTGACCCATAGACCAATTAGGATGAGCTACCGCTTCACTAACGGTGACATCTTTTAAGGTACGTATATCACGCGTTAGAAATGGACCGCCTGAACCGGTAAGTAAGATTTTACTGACACCATTATCTTGCAGATTTTTATCGCTTTGAGCATTTTGTAGTGAGTGAGGTAGACACTGAAAAATAGCGTTATGTTCGCTGTCGATTGGCAGTAAAGTTGCTTTGTGCTTTTTAACTTTATCAATGAACAATTGGCCCGACATAACCAGCGATTCTTTATTCGCAAGCAACACTTTTTTACCTGCTTCAACCGCACTGAGTGTAGGTAACAAGCCTGCGGATCCAACAATGGCAGACATAACTATATCTACATCAGGGTGCGCACATAAATCACTCATTGCCTGTTGTGAATGCATAATCAGAGTTTGGCACGCTGTACCCTTTAAATGCAATGACAGTTCTTCTGCTGCACTTTGTGTTGCCATGACAGCATAAAGGGGTGAATGGTTAATACAAAGCTCAGCCATTTTTTTTGCATTTTGACCCGCTGTTAAAGCAAATACATCAAACAAATCACTGTTTTTTGCTACAACATCAAGTGTACTTAAACCAATTGACCCCGTAGCACCTAAAATAACTAGCTGCTGCTTATGACTCATAAACTTAAAGTCCATGCATAACACATTACAAACATAGGCGCGGCTGCTGTTAAGCTGTCAATGCGATCTAAAATACCGCCATGCCCAGGTAAGCATTTGCCACTGTCTTTAAGGCCTGCTTCACGTTTAAACATACTTTCAAGTAAATCGCCAATTGCCGAAAATAGCGCTATAAATGCCGTCATAATGGCGTAAATCGGCCATACGGCTAAATCCACGTCGGTAAAATGACAAAACGCCATAACAAATAATACTGATGCAACAATACCACCGGCAAGGCCTTCAATTGTTTTATTTGGACTTACTTTTGGCATAAGTTTGTGTTTACCAAAACTTTTACCTGTAAAATACGCACCAATATCAGCGCTCCATACAATACCTAATACAACCAAAATCAGCATAGAGCCAAAGTGAGTAGATTCAAGGTATTGCGCACTACGAAGAGTATTGAGCGCAAGCCATAGCGGCACTAAAGTCAGAAGCCCTGCAATGCCACGCATTACTAGCCCTTCATTCCACGCTTTTGCCATTGCTGGATAACGCCATACTAAGTAACTAGCAACAATCCACCATGCAAACGCCAAAGTAAATAAATAATTAGCATCGCCCACTAGCTGACCATTTTGCCAAAGCGACTCTATCGGCCAGTGTAAATTAAGCACAGCAAGTAAAGCTGCAACAAGCACAACAAAGGCGCCTCTTTTTATTTTGTCACATAGCCCCATAAAAGCTGACCACTCCCAAGCGCCCATTAAAACGATGGCGGCGGCAAAGTAACTAAATAACGTCAATGGTGTATAAAAAACCAAGGCGAGCGCTGCGGGTGCTAACACTAGCGAGGTTAAAATGCGTTGTTTTAACAAAATTGTGACCCTTAATCTATTTAGGTTTGAGCGAGTAATTGTTTTATTTGTTCGCCCGTACAACCAAATCGTCGCTCTCTAGCAACGTAACACGCAATGGCCTCAGCAAATGCTGCTTCATTAAAATCAGGCCAAAGTGTTTCGGTAAAGTAAAGTTCTGCGTAAGCTGCTTGCCATAGTAAAAAGTTACTAATGCGAACATCGCCCCCCGTTCGAATAAGTAAATCGGGTTCAGGTTGATCGGCCATGCTCATATGCTGCGCAATACGCTCTTCAGTAATATCTTGTGCGTCTATGTCACCGCTTGCAACTTGCATTGCGAGTTGTTTAGCCGCGTTTGCCATATCCCAACGGCCACCATAATTGGCAGCCACATTTAAACACAACCCTGTGTTATTTTCTGTCAGTTGCTGCGCACTATGTACTTTGTTTTGCAACCCTTCAGAAAACCGAGATAGGTCTCCAATGATGGTTAGTTTTACATTGTTTTTGTGAAGCTTTTTAACCTCTTTTGTTAATACAAACAAAAAAAGCTCCATTAACGTATTTACTTCGTCTTCAGGGCGGCGCCAGTTTTCACTGCTAAATGCAAATAAGGTTAACGATTGTACGCCTAATTTAGTACAAAACTGAACAGATTGACGAACAGCGTCCACGCCTTTTTTGTGCCCATACACACGAGGCCTATTTCTAGCTTGCGCCCAACGCCCGTTCCCGTCCATGATGATAGCAACATGCTTAGGTAAACATTGTTGTGAAATTGTATCAGCGTTTAAAGCCATAAATATCGAGTATTCCATAAAAAAACGCCGCCTAGTATAACCCAGACGGCGTTTCAAAACTAATATATTTGTATACACTAGCTCAGCTTATTTAGCTGTTTAGATTTCCATCAACTCAGCTTCTTTCGCTGTTAATTGAGTGTCCATTTCTTTGATAAATTTATCTGTTAACTTTTGGATTGCATCTTCGCCTTGGCGCGCTTCGTCCTCAGAGATATCTTTATCTTTTAATAGTGCTTTAATATCACCATTAGCATCACGGCGAATATTACGAACAGCAACACGGCCGCCTTCAACTTCGCCACGTACAATTTTAATTAAATCTTTACGGCGCTCTTCTGTAAGTGGAGGAAGTGGCACACGAATAACTGTACCAGCCGACATAGGGTTTAAACCTAAGTCAGACGCCATAATCGCTTTTTCAACGGCTTGCGCTAATGACTTGTCAAAAACACCAATGGCAAGCGTACGTGAATCTTCAATTGTTACATTTGCAACTTGATTTAACGGTGTAGGAGCACCGTAGTAAGACACCATAATGCCATCTAAAATTGCAGGGTGAGCACGGCCAGTACGAATTTTAGAAAGTTGGCTACCTAGTGCTGTTACACTCTTTTGCATGCGCGCTTGCGCATCTTTTTGAATATCGTTAATCACGGTTCAATCCTAATTATTTGATTACTTCATCTGAGGCTTGTGAAGAGATAAGTGTTCCTTCTTCTTCACCCATAATTACGCGTTTTAACGCGCCTGATTTATTCATGTTAAATACGCTTAATGGCATATTGTGATCGCGGGCTAAAGTAAATGCCGCTAAATCCATAACTTTTAATTCTTTATCAATAATTTCATTGTAGCTTAAGTGACGGTAAAGTGTCGCTTCTGGGTTTTTCACAGGATCGTCACTGAACACGCCATCAACCTTTGTTGCTTTAATAACTGTATCAGCTTCAATCTCAATACCACGTAGACACGCAGCAGAATCTGTAGTGAAAAACGGGTTACCCGTACCCGCTGCAAAAATAACAACGCGGCCAGTTTTTAATAAGCTTATTGCTTCAGCCCAGTTGTATGCATCACATACACCATTAAGTGGAATAGCAGACATTAATCGACAGTTTACAAAAGCACGATGCAGCGCATCACGCATTGCAAGGCCATTCATTACCGTTGCAAGCATACCCATGTGATCGCCTACTACACGGTTCATACCCGCTTCAGCTAATGACCCACCGCGTAAAAAATTACCGCCGCCAATAACTAAACCCACTTCTACGTCGAGCTCTACTAACTCTTTAATTTCTTGTGCCATACGGTCTAAAACTTTAGGGTCGATGCCGAAGCCTTCGTCTCCCATTAAAGCTTCACCACTTAATTTGAGAAGAACACGTCTAAAAATAGGTTTGCGATTGATAGTCATAGTTTTGGGGCCAACTTTTATTGAATTATGGATAAAAAATAACCGCGCTTATGTTAAACATAAAAGCGCGGTTATTTTAAAGAATTTCTAAGCGTGAAGCAAAAGCAAATAGTACTTTAATTGCATCTAATTTCCTTGTCCTTCACAGTTAGTCAATCTTACTCACCTTTAGCAGCAGCAATTTGAGCAGCAACTTCAGCAGCAAAATCTTCTTCTTTTTTCTCGATACCTTCACCAACTTCTACACGTACGAAGCCAGTAACTGTTGCGTTTTTCTCTTTAAGAACATCGCCAACAGATTTTTTAGGTTCCATGATGAATGCTTGACCAGTAAGAGAAACCTCACCAGTAAACTTCTTCATGCGACCAACAACCATTTTTTCAGCGATTTCAGCAGGCTTGCCTTCGTTCATCGCGATATCGATTTGAACTTGCTTCTCTTTTTCTACAACATCTGCAGGAACATCAGCAGGTGTTAAGTACTCAGGGCTTGAAGCAGCAACGTGCATTGCAACGTGCTTAAGTGTTTCTTCGTCAGCAACACCAGCAACAACAACACCAATACGCTCACCGTGACGGTACTCAACTAGGTTTTCACCAGCGATGTACTGTAGACGACGTACGTTGATGTTTTCACCAATTTTAGTTACTAGCTCAACACGGTCTTCTTCAAACTTAGCTTGTAAGTCTTCGATAGAAATTGTTTCAGCGATTGCAGCGTCAGCAACTTTGTTAGCAAATGCTAAGAAGCTTACATCTTTTGCAACGAAGTCTGTTTGACAGTTAACTTCAACAAGTACCGCAACACCTGCATTTTGCTTGATGATGATAGTACCTTCAGCAGCAATGTTACCTGCTTTTTTAGCAGCCTTTGCAGCACCGCTCTTACGCATGTTTTCAATCGCTAACTCGATGTCACCATCAGTCTCAGTTAACGCTTTTTTACAATCCATCATGCCAGCGCCTGTACGCTCGCGTAATTCTTTAACTAGGGCAGTAGTTACAGCCATTAGTAAATCCTCAAATCTGAAATCTGGTTTAGATAAGCGGGTTACCCGCTCTACAAGAATAGCAAGTCTTCATCCAATTAAGATGAAGACTTGATGACAGCTAATTACTCAGCTTCAACGAAATCGTCATTCTCAGCTTGAGCAACGATGTTATTCTCGCGACCTTCAGTGATAGCAGCTGCAACAGCGCTAGTGTAAAGGGTTACAGCACGGATAGCATCATCGTTACCAGGAACGATGAAATCAACGCCGTCTGGATTAGAGTTAGTATCTACGATTGCAACAACTGGAATACCTAGGTTGTTAGCTTCACGGATAGCAATGTGCTCGTGGTCAGCATCGATAACAAAGATCGCGTCTGGAAGACCGCCCATGTTTTTGATACCACCAAGGCTCTTTTCAAGCTTTTCCATTTCGCGGTTAAGCATTAACGTTTCTTTCTTAGTTAATTTCTCGAAAGTACCGTCTTGGCTTTGGATTTCAAGGTCTTTAAGACGCTTGATTGATTGACGTACTGTTTTCCAGTTAGTCAACATGCCACCTAACCAGCGGTGGTTAACGTAAAACTGATCGCTTGCGATAGCAGCTTCTTTAACTGCGTCGCTTGCTGCGCGCTTAGTACCAACGAAAAGAACTTTACCTTTGTTTGCAGCAGCGCCACTTAAAAACTTAAGTGCGTTGTTGAACATTGGTACAGTTTGCTCAAGGTTGATGATATGTACACGGTTACGAGTGCCGAAGATGAAAGGCTTCATCTTAGGGTTCCAGTAACGTGCTTGGTGACCAAAGTGAACACCAGCTTGAAGCATGTCGCGCATTGAAACGTTTGCCATTTTATAGATCCTCTATAGTTGTTTAGGGTTAGGCCTCCACATATCCCATAGCACCAACACCGAAGTATTTAAACTTCTAATGCACCCAAGTGTATGTGACGATACGTGTGTGTGTTAAAATCAAATTGTGTTTGCCTTAAATACAAAAAATCATTTAAGAATTTATTTGTAAAAAGACGGCGCGCTTTATACCATATTAAAATTAAATACTCAACATCGCGTGCAAAAATTATGCAGCGATAAAATGTTAGAAACGCAACTTTGGAGCCTCAATGAGCGCTATTATCAAGACCCCTGAAGAAATAGAGAAAATGCGTGTAGCTGGGCGTTTAGCAGCAGACGTACTTGAAATGATCGGCCCACATGTCGTGCCGGGGATCACCACTGATGAGCTAAATACTATTTGTCATGATTATATTGTTAACGAGCAAAAAGCAGTCCCTGCTCCTTTAAACTATCATGGTTTTCCAAAATCAATTTGCACCTCTGTTAACCATGTAATTTGTCATGGTATTCCCAACGACAAACCGTTAAAAGAAGGTGACAGCGTAAATATCGACATCACTGTTATCAAAGATGGCTACCACGGCGATACATCTAAAATGTTTCACGTAGGTAAACCAAACATTCAAGGTAAGCGTTTGGCTGAAGTAACACAAGAAAGCTTATATCTTGCCATTAAAATGGTAAAGCCGGGTGTACGTTTAGGTGATATTGGCGAAGCAATTCAAAAATACGCCGAGAGCTTCAACTACTCAATAGTACGTGAATATTGCGGCCATGGTATTGGTAGCGAATTTCACGAAGAACCACAGGTTATGCATTACGGTAAAGCCGGTACCGGTGAAACATTAAAAGCGGGTATGTGTTTAACTATTGAGCCAATGGTTAATGCGGGCAAGCGCCAATGTAAACTGCTTAAAGATGAGTGGACGGTTGTAACACGCGACCGCAGTTTGTCTGCACAGTGGGAACACACGTTATTAGTGACTGAAAATGGTGTTGAAATTTTAACGCTACGATCAGATGATACTATCGACAGGATTATCGAACACTAATAAACCTACGCAGTTGATAGTACGTTTATCAATGTGGAAGGTTCAATGAGGAGCCAGCCCACGTGGCATTACCCAACAAAGTAAAAAAGTTGCTTAGCGATGCTGAGCAACTAAGTGACTATCGCGATTGTTCCAGCTATTTTTACAAATGGTTGCATAACGAATTTTCAAAACAACCAGTTGGTAATTTAATTAATGCCCGGGCTGAGTTTATCGACCGCCTGTTGATCAAATTATTTCATGTTTATGATCTATCTCATGAGCCTGATTTAGCGCTGATTGCCGTAGGCGGTTACGGACGTGGTGAGCTTCACCCTTATTCAGATATCGACTTCTTACTGCTTGTAACAGAGCAACCAAGTGAAGCGGTATGTGAAAAAATAGGTCAATTTGTCACTATGCTGTGGGATCTTAACTTAGAGATTGGCCACAGCGTTCGTACTATTGATCAAGCAATAGAGCAAAAACGCGAAGACGTCACCTTTGCCACCAGCTTACTCGAAAGCCGACTAATTTTTGGTAATCATATTGAGTTTGAAAAGCTTAAAAACTTTATACTCGAAACGCCAGTATGGGGCTCTAACGACTTTTTTGAAGCCAAAGTACAAGAGCAAAATCTGCGTCACCGTAAATGTCACGGAACAGCGTACAACTTAGAGCCAAACATAAAAGAAAACCCAGGTGGTCTTCGCGATTTACAAACTATTATTTGGGTAGCCAAAAAGCATTTTAGAGCCGAAACCCTCCAAGAGCTCATAAACCATGGCTACTTAACCCATGAAGAGTTTCAAGAGCTTTCAGAGTGTTTAGAAAACCTATGGAACATTCGCTTTGCCCTGCACTTAGCCGCAGGACGATCAGAAAACCGTTTACTATTTGATCACCAACCCCTTGCTGCAGAAATACTTGGCTTTGGTAGCGATGGTAAAGCGTCGGTTGAACGTATGATGAAGCGCTTATTTCGTATAATGAGCCGTGTACGCGAACTTAATCAGATGCTGCTTTCGTATTTTGAGCAAAGCATTTCGCCACTAAGCAGCGAAGCCGTTGTTGAGGTACTCGACAGAAATTTTGAGCGTGTTGGCCATCAAATTCGTGTTAAAGACCCATCTGTATTTTTTAGGCGCGATCAACTTTTTGTTCTGTTTGAGCACATTGCTGAAAATCCAGAAATTACCCATATTTACCCAAGCACTATACGCACTATTCGCCAAGTACGCCGTCGTTTGTTGGGTGACCTGCAAGATTACGCGGCCTGCCGTGAAGCTTTCTTACGCTTGGTAAAACACCCTAACGGTATGGGCCGCGCATTCACATTAATGCATAAGCACGGCATGCTGGCAGCATACTTACCGCAATGGCGTAATATTTTTGGGCAAATGCAGTTTGATTTATTTCATGCCTACACGGTAGACGAGCACACCCACAAGTTAATCAATAATATTTACCAATACTTTGATAAAACGGGCGTGAGTGAATTTCCAATTTGTAGTGAAATAGTCACCCGAATGGATAAACCCGAGCTTTTATATTTAGCCGGTATTTTTCATGATATTGCGAAAGGCCGTGGTGGCGATCACTCAGAGCTAGGGTCGGTCGATGCTATTGCATTTGCTAAGTTACATGGGTTTTCATCATCCGATGGCAAGCTTATCGCATGGCTTGTTGGTAATCACTTACTTATGTCGGTAACTGCACAAAGAAAAGACATAAACGACCCTACAGTAATCAAAGACTTTGCAACACGTGTAAAAACAGAGCGCCAACTCGATTACCTTTATTGTTTAACTGTGGCAGATATTCGTGCCACTAACGACAACCTATGGAACGATTGGAAAAACACCTTATTGCGCGAACTTTATTTGCACACACAACGTGCATTGCGTTTGGGCCTTGAAAACCCAATGGACCAACGCGACCAAATTCGTGATAAAAAGCACCAAGCAAAACAACGCCTGCTTAATTTAGGGTACCTTGAAGAAAAAATTGACTTAATTTGGAGCCGCTTTAAAGCAAACTACTTTACTGCATTTAGCGAGCAGCAAATATCGTGGCAAACCGAGCATTTAGTAAATAGCACCGATTTAAGTCAACCGAGTGTAATAGTGTCGAATGCGCCTATGCACGGCGGCACGCAAGTGTTTGTTTACAGTCCTTACTCGGGTGCCCTATTCGCCCGTTTAGTAAACATAATTGGTACTAAAAAGGCACAGATCCAACACGCACAAGTACTGACCACCAAAGACGGTTATGTACTGTTTAGCTTTGTTATTCTTGAAGTCAGCGGCGACCCTATCGCAAGTAGCCGCGCGCAATCGATTAAACGCGGCCTTGAGCAAGCACTTAATGACCCGCGTAAAAAAATTCGCTTTAAAAAGAGTCGCTCACAACGTTTTAAAGACTTTAATATCAAACCCAAAATTGTGCTGCGCCCACATGCTAGAAAAGATCGCAGCTTAATTGAAATACAAGCGGTTGATATACCCGGTCTACTAACCAAAATAGCCGAAGTTTTCCAAGCACATTTACTCCATATTCATGCAGCCCGCATAACAACGGTAGGTGAACGTGCAGAGGATTTCTTTGTCGTATCAAATAACGAATACCAAGCCCTGACTGATGAAGAACAAGCAAAAATTCATCAGGCATTACGTAAAAAATTCAACGCCGAAACAGAATAAGAGGACACACATGTCAGATTTAAAAACAATGATCGAAAACGCATGGGATAACCGCGACAGCATTAGCCCAAGCACTGTATCTAGCGATGTAAAACAAGCTATTATTGACGCGCTAGAACTACTTGATAGCGGTGCCGCGCGTGTTGCTGAAAAAATATCAGGCGAATGGGTTGTACACCAATGGCTTAAAAAAGCAGTTTTACTATCTTTTCGTATTCGCGACAACCAACCAATGAACGACGGCGTTAATCAGTTTTACGACAAAGTACCGCTTAAATTTAGCGACTACACGCCAGAGCAATTTCAACAAGGCGGCATGCGCGTAGTGCCTAACGCAGTAGCACGTAAAGGCAGCTTTGTAGGTAAAAACGTCGTACTTATGCCCTCGTACGTAAACATTGGCGCATACGTTGACGAGGGCACCATGGTTGATACATGGGCCACTGTTGGCTCATGTGCACAAATTGGTAAGAACGTACACTTATCTGGCGGCGTTGGCATAGGCGGCGTTTTAGAGCCACTACAAGCTAACCCAACCATCATTGAAGACAATTGTTTTATTGGCGCACGTTCTGAAATTGTTGAAGGTGTAGTAGTAGAAGAAGGCGCTGTTATTTCAATGGGCGTTTATATCAGCCAAAGCACTCGTATTTACGACCGTGAAACCGGCGAAATTCACTACGGCCGCGTACCTGCAGGCGCAGTAGTTGTACCAGGTGCACTACCATCAAAAGATGGCACTCACAGCCTATACGCTGCAATCATTGTGAAAAAAGTTGATCAGCAAACACGCGAAAAAGTAGGCATCAACGCCCTACTACGTTCGATTGATGATTAAATAGAAAACAATGGCATTAGTATAAATTATTGATGAAAAAATAAGGCTCTGAACCTTTGTAGATTTAGAGCCTTACATTCTTTTAAAGTGTTCGTTTATATACGTTAATTCCCTAAAGCTACATCTACCATTTTGAATAGTGATCTTCTGCTAAGCCCCACTGCCCGTTAAGTGTTATCACTTCATTAGGAAGCGTTATTTGACCGAAATAACGACCGATTTTTTGTGTGAAATTCGTGGCCACAATGAGTAAATTAGTTTTATCAAAACGTTGGCTTACAGGTTCAAAAGTAAGATTAATCAGGCCGTCGTTTGAGTGGAGTTCCCACTTGTCACAATCAATTTCGTTACCATAACGATTAAACTTAAAATCAACCATATCAATTTTGTATAGCTTTCCGTCAAGCCAAATAGCATTTTCAGTAAATCCTGTTTCAATTACACCTGCTGAAAGGTTTAATCCCAAGTAGCGTCCATCAGGTAATTTGCAGGCAAGGCTTGCCCAATTCCAAAATGTTTCACGACGCATATAGCCTGCACTCCAGTCTACACAGGCCAATGCGTTCATATGACTAAAATCGTAGCGGGTATTTTTTAATAGAAGCGTGCCAGAGCAATTTAGCGCGGCCGATTTTTGGGTGAAATGGAAACCAGTATAACCAGCTCGAACACATACACTCAAAGGAAGGTAATTATCTGACTCGTTAATTATTGCATCAAGGATCAGCGTGGTACTTATTTTAACTGTTACCTTTCGTTCACCGGGTCTATCTGTGGTATTAACGTAAACGCTGTTATCACCCTTTTTAAAATAACTATTGCCAGAATTTGGCAGCGGCTCAATTAATGTGTTTTTAGAAAATAAATTTACAAAGCTGTGCTCGTCTAACTGCTCTGTTTTTAAATTGTAAACATAAACAAAACAGTTGCTGGCAATTTTTAAATCAACGATTGCAAGCCCAATAACTAATTCATCGCAAGTAATGCTTATAAACTGAAACTGGTTAAACTTAAATCTTTTTGCAAGTTTACCGCATGGCTTATCCATTGCGTTTCTTAAATCAAAATCTAAGTAATTAATATGCTCAATCCCCTGTGGGAATAAACCAAAGTTAGCCTGACCATTAGGGTTAATCAGCTGCAGTTTTTTTTGCATGTAACTTATCCTTTCATTTACAGCCTATATTATTCTCGGGCATAAAATAATCAACCTAAGAAGATAATTACATGGTAAATATTCGTTTTGTTATCCATATGCTTTTTGTCGTAACAATTTTGATAACAAAAGGCGGTAGTTTACCAACACAAATAAAAAAGCACTTATAAAAATAAGTGCTTTTAGGTTTGCTCAATTAATTTTTAATTACAGCGCGTTGAATACGTCGTCTGTTTTAGCTGCACAAATAAAATCGTTTTTGTGCAAGCCTTTAATTGAATGGCTCCACCACGTTACAGTTACTTTGCCCCACTCGGTTAATAAACCAGGATGGTGGCCTTCGTCTTCTGCCATGTCGCCTACTTTGTTAGTAAACGCGATAGCTTGTTTAAAGTTTTTAAATTTATAAACACGCTCTAGCTGCATAATGCCGTCGCGTACTTCTGGTACCCAGTCTGGTATTTTTGTAATAAGCTGTGCAAGCTCTTCGTCAGACACTTTTGGTGCATCTACGTGGCAAGCTTCGCATTTTTGTTCACTTAATGAAGACATTTTAAATCCTTACTTTAGCGTTTCTTTTAAATTAAAGTTAACTGGCTAATTTTTCTTTTGGTGGAAATTTTGGGTCATGCAAACCAAGCTCTTTAGCTTGCTCAACCAAAGTCATAATATCCATTTGCGATATATCAAACAGATCATGAATCGAATTAATGGTGTAGTACTGCGGTTGCATAATATCAATGCGATAAGGCGTACGCAGTACATCAATTACGCTCATAGGCGTTATTTCTGGTGTATCTGAATACACATACTGCGTTTCACCCGGGCTTGATAAAATTCCGCCACCGTAAATACGCAGGCCGTTTTCGGTTTGCATTAAACCAAACTCAACGGTAAACCAGTACATGCGTGCAAGGTAAACACGATCTTTTTTCTGCGCTGCGTACCCTAATTGCCCGTATTTGTGTGTGAACTTGGCAAAATCAGGGTTTGTTAGCATAGCGCAGTGGCCAAATATTTCATGAAAAATATCTGGCTCTTGAAGATAATCAAACTCTTCACGACTTCGAATAAACGTGGCAACCGGAAACTGTTTATTTGCTAACAACCTAAAAAACTCATCAAAATCGATAAGTGCAGGCACAGGCGCTACTTGCCAGCCAGTAGTAGCAAGAAGTACCTCGTTAAGCTCGCTTAGTTGCGGTATACGATCGTGTGGAAGATTTATTTTTTTAAGTCCTTCCATATACTCATCGCAGGCCTTGCCCTCTATGCACGCAAGTTGGCGCGCTACAAGCTCAGACCAAATTTTATTTTCTTCATCACTCCAATGTATAACACCATTTTCGTCTGGTGTTTTGGATGTGTATTTACTTGCTTTAGCCATAAGTACCTTCTGGGTTGTGAGCCCTAAATCGGTGTCAGTGTGATACTCAAGCTTATTGAATATCGAGTGACCCCATACTATGTAAAAGTGAAGAAAAGTTTAATAGACAAGCTAACATCTGTACTTGGCGCGATCACCTCATTCGTAAAGTTAAAATTACATGTGTGACACATTAAAATTACAGTCACGAATATAAAGGCCCCATACAAAGCTTTATGTGTAAACAAATAAATACAGCTAAAAGATTTGAGTAAACGCCTGGTCTAAATCACTAATAATGTCGTTAACATCTTCAAGCCCAACAGAGAGCCTGATCAACCCGTCACTGATACCAGCGGCGGCTCTCTCTTCTGGTGAATAAGGAGAATGGGTCATAGACGCAGGATGCTGAATCAGTGTTTCAGCATCGCCTAGGCTTACAGCAAGTGTACAAAGCTTCATGCTATCAATAAATTGCGCACCTTGTTGTAAAGTGCCTTTTATTTCAAACGCAATCACGCCACCTGCAGCTTTCATTTGATTACCAATAAATTTATTTCCTGGGTGTGATTTAAGGCCGGGGTAATAAACAATATTAACTTTATGATGCGCCTCTAGGTATTCAGCCACTGTTTGTGCACTCTGACAGTGACGCTCCATGCGTATGGCTAAGGTTTTTAATCCGCGATTTATAAGCCATGCGTCGTGTGGGCTTATGGTTGCACCAATGTCTTTTAGTACGGTCATTTTTATCAAGGTAATATGCTCAAGCGATCCACACACAAGTCCTGCCACCACATCGCCATGGCCATTTATGTATTTGGTTGCACTGTGCATAATGATATCAATGCCATATTGTTTTGGTGATTGCAGCAATGGCGTTAAAAAGGTGTTGTCTACCACGCTAATTAAGCTGTGCTGTTTAGCAATAGCGCCAATAAGTGCTAAATCAATCACAGCCATTGTTGGGTTTATTGGTGTTTCTACAAATATCATTTTGGAATTAGGTTTAATGGCAGCCCGTAGCTCGTCCTCGCAGGTCATATCAACAAACGTAACTTCAATTCCCCAACGCGGTAACATGTGTGCAAAAAACGCGAACGTACAACCATATAATGCACTTGATGCTACAAGGTGGTCGCCATGTGATAAAAAGCTCAATACCGATGCCGATACAGCGCCCATGCCTGTGGCCGTTGCCGCAGCGGCTTCGCAGTCCTCTAGCTGTGCTATCTTTTGTTCAAGTTCGGTGGTGGTTGGATTGCCTAGGCGGGTATAAATATAACCGGGTTCTTCGCCTGCAAAACGTGCGGCGCCTTGTGCTGCATTTTCAAAATGAAAGGTTGAGGTTTGATACAAAGGCGACGTAAGTGCGCCATGCGGATCGTTTGCTTTTTGCGGGCCATGGATACATTGTGTATGAAGATGATGCTTGGTCATTATCTTTGTGCTCATTTTTATTATGTGTTGTTAGTGACATAGATAAAAACGTACCACAGTTTAAATCACAAGCATGCCGGATGCTCAGATGGCTATTTGTGCAAAGTTTACCCGTTTACCTGTACACAAATATTTCCATGTTATTGTGTGGGCTCTGTTTTCCCTCGTTTTAAAATTTTACCTGCAATGCTCTGAACGGTCCCTTTCAACAGGCTGCGCTTGTGTTCTAGTTTAGGTAATGGGCGACTTAACTCCATTGCTTTATAGCCAATTCGCGCTGTAAAAATCCCAGCACTCACACCTTGTGCGGCTCGTCCAGATAGCTTACCAAGCAACTCTGCGCTGAGCGCAGTAGCTGCTAAATCAGAGATAAGCTCTGCACTGCCTACAAACATAACTTGTTTTATAAGCATACGGTAAAGCTTAATGCGGCTTGCGTAACCAAAACCAATGCCATAAATTTTACCTATTTGCTCAATTAACTTAGTACCACGCCAAAGCACAGCCATCATATCCACCAGGGCAATGGGGCTCAGTGCAACTAATAAAGCTGACTCTGTTGCAAAACGGTTTATAAGCTTTTTAGCTTGCGTGTCTTGCGTTATAAGCAAGCTATTTGCGTAAAGGGTCATTATTTCTTTATCACTGTGATGCTGTGCAACTTGCTTTTTAAAGCTGTCAAAATTATTAAGCTTTTGGTGCTTGTTTAGTTTTTCAAGCCACGGTAATGCGCCGCCTACTTGCTCACTATTTAAGAGTCTGTCGGCTTCTTGGCGGTGTAACTGATTGCGCTTAAGGCTGCGCAACATTCTATATTCGCGCCATAACATGCGCCCAATAAGAAGCACACCACTTACCACGGCGGTTAAATACAAACCGCCTAAAACAATCGACTGTTGAAATGCAAACACTAATGAATAAGCAAATTCAAGTAACACCAGTACTAAAAAGCTTATGGCAAACACACCTTTAAGCGTTTGCCATTTTGACTTTTTATATACTGGCTCTAGGTCTATTTCATCTTCTATAAACTCTTCATCAGGCTCTTCAATGTATTCACTTTGACCCTGGGTAATTATTTTTGCAGGAGCAAGCGTAGGCTCAACTTGCTCATCTGCTTGGGTATCAATTCGCCTACCTGCTTGAAAAGTTTGCTGTGTGTCGCTCATGATAATTTGTCTCCTAATAGATACTGTATCACATGATCAAGGCGAATATGTTTAAGTTGCTTGTCGGGGGTTGGCATAGGCGCAAACGACAAAAACTCAAATCCCTGCGCTGGCCACTCATTTTTATTTAGCATGCGGTTAGGTGGTTGTGGGGGTAAGTAGGTTAGCCAATCTTGCTCGTTAAGTGGCTTGCCATAAATACACTCTAGCGTTTGGCCTTTATCGGTAACTTGACGCGGCTGCGTTGCAGTAATTGACGACATAGCCATTGTTTCTATTTGTACGCCATCAAATTTTAAATAGTTAGTTTGCTCATGCACTAGCGAATCAAGTAGAAGTGCTAAGTCTTTGTGGTGCTTGGCACTTATGTGATCTGACTTATTAGCCGCGAAGAGTATTTTATCTATGTTGGGTTTAAATAAACGCTTAAAAAAGCCCGATTCGCCGTAATTAAAGTGAGCGAGTAATTGGTTGATTACGCTACTTTGCTCTTGTAGTGTTTCGTGGCCTTCGTTTAAAGCACTTAATACATCAACTAACACAATTTGGCGGTCAAAATGTTTAAAGTGCTCGTTATAAAAAGGCTTAACTACTTCTTTTACATAGGCATTAAAGCGCTTAATGAGATGCTCTAAATTAGACCCCGCAATAATATCATCGCTATTAACCTGCTTAAAATTAACAGGGAAAAACAATAATAGCGGCGCGCCTTTTAAATCACCAGGCATAAGCATGCGCCCAGGTTGTAACATGGCAAGCTTAGTGTCTTTTTTGAGACCTACCAACATATGTTGATAAAGTTCAGCAATTTGCGCAAGCATGCTCTCATCTACAGGTGCGTTTAAATCAAGCTGATCAAGCGCATTTAAAAATTCACTAGAGGTGTTCACACGCGGGTGCTGTAATAACAGCGGGTACTGCTGCTCGCACCACTGGTTATAACTTTGCTCAAGCATAGGTAAATCAAGTAGCCATTCACCAGGGTAGTCAATAATATCTAAATACAACGTAGATTGTGGCGAAAAATGCCCACGTAACCCTGAGGCACTTTGGTATTTAATAGCCAAACGCAAGGTGTTAATACGCTCGGTTGATGCAGGCCATGTAGGCATCCCATCAGTTGGGAGCAAGGCATTGAGTGCTCGCGGATAGTCAAAAGTTGGGACCTTTAACGCCTCTTGCGGTACAACTTTAGTGGCTATGTGGCGCTGCTCTCGCATTACATCAAAAAAAGGGAGGTTTTTATCGTTAGCTTGTGTAGTTAACTGCTTGACTAACGCTGTAATAAAGGCAGTTTTACCGCTACCGCTTAACCCAGTTACAGCCAATTTTACATGCTGATCTAAACTACGGTGAAGGGCTTTTTGGGCATTGCCTTTAATACTTTTAAAGGTCTTTTTAGCAAATGAAGTACGACTCATAATGGGCTAGCACTTCATTGATGCTTAATCACCGAACAAAGTGCTATTAAATCCTTTAAAGTTTGTTGATTTCACGGCTTACCGTAAACTCGCTTGAGGTAACATGGCGTTCCATATCCTGAAGGCGTGTATCTACTCGCGCTAAACGCTCTTTTAAATCTTGTAAAGCGCGGCGCGGTGGCTCACCCTTTTGCCATACTTTAAATTTTACCTCTAACGGATCGTCAGCTTTTGTTGAGCTGCTCGCATGTGCAGTCGTTGGCTCTTTTTTGTCTAATATAAACCACGCTGCAATGTACGCTACCACAAACAATGGGCCACCTGCTAGCAGTACCGCACTAACAAATATAATGCGAACTAACCATAACTCCATATTAAAGTAGTCACTTAATCCCGCACATACTCCGGCTATTTTACCGCGTTGTGGGTCTCTTAATAATTCGCGTTTGGCATTCATACTTTGCGTCTCCATTGTGGTGACTCTTGGTCTAGCAATGCTTCAAGTGTTTCGACTCTATCAGCCATACGTTCAGCTTTGTGTGCTAGTTCTAATAACTGGCGATGTTCGTGCTCACTTAACCCTTGGCTTACTTGTTTTTTGCTACGGTAGTGTAAAATTAACCACAGTGGCGCAACAAAAATCATAAACAAGATAAATGGTGCAACTAGTATCTCTGGATCAAACATAACCCTCTCCTGACAATCCGTTCAAATATGTTAAGCAGTGGGGCACATTACATGCCCCTGCGTAAATTACTTATCAGCAAGCTTCTTTTTAAGTTCAGCTAGCTCATCATCAATTTTTTCATTTTTTTGTAAATCAGCAATTTCATCTGCTAACGTTTGCTTACCTAAATCGTAAGACTCTATTTGAGATTCTAGTCCATCAATTTTAGTTTCGTAACGTTCAAAGCGATTAAGTGCATCTTCTACCTTCGAGCTATCAAGTGCTTTTTTCACTTCTAGGCGCGACTCAGCTGAACGCTGACGAAGAATTATTGCCTTTTGACGTGATTTAGCATCAGCTAACTTTTCTTGTAACGTGGTCACTTCTTGCTGAAGCTTCTCAATATGAGACTCTACATGCTCAAGTTCACCTTCAACAGCCGTCACTGCATCTGCCGACTTTTGCTTTTCGAGCAATGCTGAACGAGCTAAATCTTCGCGGTCTTTACTAAGTGCTAACTCAGCTTTTTCTTGCCAGTCACTTACTTGAACTTTAAGTGTATCTAGGCGGCGAACAATTTCTTTTTTCTCTGCCAGAGTTTTAGCTGACGTAGAACGAACCTCTACTAGTGTATCTTCCATTTCTTGGATAATCAGACGCACCATTTTTTCTGGGTCTTCTGCTTTATCTAAAATGGCATTGATATTAGAATTAACAATATCTGCAAAACGTGAAAAAATTCCCATAACATTTACCTCTGTAATTAAAACTTAGTTAGTCTGCTTTAACTAGTATCAATATGCTTGCCAACTTTTTAAAAACTAAAATACACTTTATTTTCATTAAGTTAAACTAAATATACAAATTACTTTAGTTATTCATAATTATGAAATACACTAACAGTTAGTAAAAATGACTAAGACTTAGGGAATATGAGCCAATATCGCCAACAAGACAATTTACTGGGCCAATCAGACAGCTTTTTATCTGTGTTGGATCAAGTATCGCAACTAGCTAATCTAGATAAGCCGGTGCTTATTATTGGCGAACGAGGCACAGGTAAAGAGCTTATAGCTGCCCGCCTGCATTTTTTATCTAAACGTTGGGATCAAAACTACGTAAAACTAAATTGTGCTGCATTGAACGAGAACCTGCTCGAAAGTGAATTGTTTGGTCATGAAAGCGGCGCATTTACGGGGGCCAGTAAACGTCACGAAGGCCGTTTTGAACGTGCTAACAGCGGTACACTATTTTTGGATGAATTGGCAAATACATCCGCCATGGTGCAAGAAAAACTCCTACGCGTTATAGAGTATGGTGAGTTTGAACGTGTTGGCGGCAAGCAAACTGTAAAAGTAGATACTCGCCTAGTATGCGCTACCAATGAAGACTTACCACACCTTGCTGAACAAGGTGAGTTTAGAAGTGATTTACTTGATAGATTAGCATTTGATGTAATAACGCTTCCCCCACTGCGTGAACGTCAAGACGATATTATGCTGCTTGCAGAGCAATTTGCGATGAACATGGCACGCGATTTAGAGTGGGAGCTATTCAGCGGGTTTACTCGAAGCGCTACAGAAACGCTTTTATCGTATAACTGGCCTGGTAATATTCGTGAGCTTAAAAATGTGGTTGAACGTAGCTTATATCGCCACGGAAGTGAACATATTCCCGTTCACCAGATTATTTTAGACCCATTCGAAAGTCCATTTAGACCTAAAGCGCGTATTAAAGCACCAATAACCACTCAACATGTTAGTGCTGAGCCTGTTTCTGTTGCAGCGCCTGTAAACGTTTCTGAGCAAAAAGTTGAAGCCAATATTCAATTTCCTTGTAGCTTAAAAGAACGCTCAAATGAATTTGAAATAAATATGATTAACAAAGCGCTTGAGCATAGCCAATTTAATCAAAAGAAAACTGCAGAAGTCCTTGGTTTAACGTATCATCAATTACGTGGGTATCTAAAAAAATACAATTTGTTGGATCAACAATAGTTAGAGGTTATGCGTGTGCATAAATTTTTACTTGCTTTACTAGCAGGCACTTTAGTTGGCTGCTTAGATAGTGAAGAACGCGTTATTGAAGAAAAAAACCAAGGCTTGGTCTATTGCGCCGAGGCAAACCCTGTGTCGTTTAACCCACAAGTGACAACCACAGGCTCAACTATTGATATTATTGCCAATCAGCTTTATGACCGCTTAATAAGTATTGATCCGGTTACTGCTGAGTTTCAAAGCGAACTCGCAACAGATTGGAAAGTAAGTAAAGATGGTAAATCGGTCACCTTTACTCTTCGAAAAGACGTACCATTTCATACCACCGCGTACTTTACACCTAGCCGCACTTTTAATGCCGATGACGTAATTTTTACCTTTAGTCGCTTATTTGATGTGTACAACCCTTATCATTTTGTGGGTGATGCCAGTTACCCTTATTTTCAAAGTGTAGGCGTTGATCAGCTCATTCGTAAGATTGTTCGCGTGTCAGACCACCAAGTTAGATTTGAGTTGTTTAATGCTGAAAGTAGTTTTTTAGCTAACATGGCCACTGACTTTGCGGTTGTTTTATCGGCCGAGTATGCAATGAAACGTAAAGCTGCAGAGCAAGAAGAATTTTTTGATCAATACCCTGTGGGCACTGGTCCTTATATTTATCGTGAATATCGCCGCGATAATTTAGTCCGCTTTTACCGTAACCCCGATTATTGGAAGCACAACGTTGCCCTTGAACAACTTGTTTACGACATTACACCTAATGGCACAGCACGCATTGCAAAGCTGTTAACTAAAGAGTGCGATTTAGCTGCGCACCCAAGTAGTGCTCAGTTGAGTATTTTAGCTCAGCGTGAAGATATTAATATTGAAAAAGAAACCAACCTCAATGTTGGATACTGGGCTTTTAACACAGAACGCCCACCTTTTGACGACATTCGCGTACGCAAAGCCCTTGCACATGCCATTGATACAGATAAAATAATGCAAGCGGTATATTACGGTAATGGAACACGCGCCGAATCGATGTTACCTCCAACTTCCTGGGCTTTTAACGCTCAAACAAGTATGCCATCATTTGACCCTGACCTTGCTAAAAAACTACTCGCTGAAGCCGGCTTTCCTAATGGGTTTGATATGAATATTTGGGCCATGCCAGTGAGTCGTATTTATAACCCCAATGCACGTAAAATGGCTGAATTAATGCAAAGTGACTTACGCAAAGTGGGTGTTAACGTCAGTATTGTAGAATACGAGTGGAATACGTTTATTCAGCGAATTGGTGAACACAGACACGATAGTGTGCTCCTCGGCTGGGCAGCAGATACGCCAGACCCCGATAACTTCTTTAGCCCGTTATTAAGCTGCTCAGCAACATTTAGCGGTAAAAATCCGGCAAATTGGTGCAACCCTAAATTTGATCTATTACTGGCGCAAGCACTCGATACGACAGACCTAAATATGCGAAAAAAATACTATGCCGATGTGCAGTCGCTTATTATGGATGAATTACCCTTGTTGCCCATTGCTCATGGGTTGCGGTTTCAAGCAAGCAGTGCCGATGTAGACGGCATAGAACTTGGCCCATTTGGGGCTATTTCGTTAGCCAATGCGAGGAAAAAGTAATGATCCTTGATTATATTTTACGCCGCCTTGGTTTATTACTTTTTATGTTGCTCATGCTCAGCATTTTTACATTTTCGTTGGCGTACTTATTCCCTGGTGATCCATTAAGTAATTTAAGTGGCGTTCCGAGTAATAATTTTTCTCAAAATACGCAATTAGAAGATAAATACTTTTATAACAGTAATTATTTTATGCAATACCTCGCCTTTTTAGGGCGAGTTTTTCAGGGTGATTGGGGATTATCGTTTGCCTCTGGCGACAATGTTTTTTCACATATTCTTGATTTATTACCAGCGACGTTAGAGCTTAGTGTCTATGCACTTATTGTATCTATATTTGTTGGCGTGCCTGCAGGTATTTTAGGCTCAGCATATTACAATCGCTGGCCAGATAAGCTTATTAATTCAACCACTATTGTGGGCTATTCTATGCCTGTATTCTGGTTAGCTTTATTACTAATTATGATTTTTTCGCTCAAATTGGGGTGGTTTCCTATGTCGGGTAGAATGGGGCTTCTTTATGAAATTCCAGCAGCCAGCGGGTTTATGCTCATTGATATTATGCTTGCCGGCTTTCCTTATAAAGGAATGGCATTTGTAGATGCATTACACCACTTAACACTGCCCACAATTGTGCTTGCCACATACCCAACCACCGTGCTTGTAAGATTTACCCGCGAATCAATGTTGAAAATAATGGATCAAAATTTTATTAAAACAGCACGCGCGAAGGGGTTAAACCGACGCCAATTAATCATGCATCATGCACTGCGCAATGCGCTTTTACCGGTAATTAAAAAAATTGGTTTGCAATTCAGTACACTAATAACACTTGCTATGATCACCGAAGTTATTTTTTCGTGGCCTGGTATTGGCCGCTGGTTGATAGACAGTATTTACCAGCGCGACTTTCCTGCAATTCAGGGAGGCCTAATGGCTGTATCTTTATTTGTTATTTTAGCCACTATAACAACCGAACTTCTTTATAGTTTATTCGACCCACTCTCACGGAACCAAGCCCATGGCAAAGTTTAAGGTATTTTCTGAAGAGTCGAATAAATCGCCACTGGCGCGATTTTGGCGAAAATTTAAAAACAACCACCCTGCCCTTGTTGGTTTATGGGTGTTTTTGGCATTTGCCTTACTCGCTGCCAGCGCACCATTTTTAGCGCCTTATGGGGTAAACCAGCAGCACAGTGATGCGCTACTTATTCCACCCTCGTGGCGAGAAATGGGCGATGTGCGTTTTATTTTAGGCACTGATGATTTAGGGCGTGATGTGTTGTCGCGTTTAATGAACGGCGCAACCTATACATTTGGTTTATCGGTCGTCGCTGCATTATTGACCACCATAATTGGTGTATTAGTCGGTACATTTGCTGGCATTAGCCGAGGGATGCGTTCAAGCTTTTTGAACCACTTACTTGATATCACTCTTTCAATACCGTCTTTATTATTGGCTATTATCATTATTGCAGTATTAGGCCCGGGCTTGATGAATACAGTATGGGCTATTATTTTAGCCTTACTACCGCAGTTTATTCACTCTATTAGAAACCTAATAGTAGAAGAGCTAAGCAAAGATTACATTACGGCGTTTAAGCTCGACGGCGCTTCAAATTGGCATATTATATCGCGCGGTATTTTTCCTAATATTTACGAACACATAGTGGTTATTTTTACTATGGCACTGTCTACGGCCATACTAGATATTTCTGCGTTGGGTTTTTTAAAGTTAGGCGCACAACCCCCAACCACTGAATGGGGTGCCATATTGGCAGAAAACCTTGGCCTAATTTATTTAGCACCTTGGACGGTTGCCTTACCAGGCGTATTATTATTTTTAGCGGTATTATCGACCAATTTAGTAGGCGATGGACTTAGACAAGTGCTAAAAGAGCGCAAGGCCGATTAAATGCAATTATTAGATGTTAGAAATTTAACCATTGAACTGCGCACTTCAGAAACAGTTATAAGAGCAGTTGATAGGGTCAGCTTTAGTTTAAAAGAAGGTGAAGTGCATGCGCTTGTAGGTGAGTCAGGCTCAGGTAAAAGCCTAATCGCAAAAGCAATAGTAGGTGTATTAAACGAACGCTGGAATATAACCGCTGATAGAATTCACTGGCGTGGTGTTGACCTAATGCGCCTCACTCCGGAGCAACGCAGACAAACGGTTAGCAAAGATATTGCAATGATCTATCAAGACCCTAGCCGTTGCCTTGACCCTACAGCGAAAATTTTTAATCAAATTGCTGAAACCTTACCTGAAGTCGCTCGCAAGGGGTTCTTTTTAAAACGAAATCGCGAACGAAAAGACCGCGTTAAAGCACTTATCCATAAAGTTGGTATTAAAAACCATGAAGCGGTACTAGACAGCTACCCTCATGAGCTCTCAGAAGGTGTGTGCCAAAAGGTAATGATTGCAATGGCAATTGCCCGAACACCTAAGCTATTAATTGCTGATGAGCCGACTACAGCACTTGAGAGTACTACCCGTGCGCAAGTGTTTAGATTATTAAAAAGCCTTAATCAACTCAAGAATATGTCTATTTTAATGATTTCACACGAGCTTGAAGAGATTGCTGATTGGTCTCATGGGATTCATGTTTTATATTGCGGGCAAATGGTTGAAGCAGGTCCAACTCATAAAATATTTAAGCAACCTCGCCACCCATACACACAAGCACTTTTGAAAAGCTTGCCAGATTACGAGCAAGGCTTGGCTCATAAAGAACCGTTTTATGCGCTTAAAGGTACTATTCCTACTTTACAACATTTACCAATTGGTTGCCGACTTGGGCCACGTTGCCCACAAGCACAAAAAGAATGTGTAGTTACACCTGTCCTCACTAAACACAGTGGGCACAGCTACGCTTGTCACTTTCCGCTTATAAAGGAGGTGAAGTAATGCAGCCTACTCTCAAAGTACAAGCGCTATCTAAAACATTTGATGTGCGAGCGGGTTTATTTAAACGCAAAAAATTTGAAGTACTAAAAAACATTTCTTTTTGTATTGGTAAAGGTGAAACCATTGCCGTAATTGGTGAAACAGGCTCGGGGAAAAGTACGTTAGCTAAGTTACTTGCCGGTGCCGATAACGCAAACGCTGGGCAAATATTACTTGAAGGCAATATAATAGAAGATAACGGTATTCGTGATAACCAATGTCGTCACATTAGAATGATTTTTCAAGACTCAGGGGCGTCGTTAAACCCAGGTTTAACTATTGGCGACATGCTTGATGATTGCTTGCAATACAATACGGACTTTGATGAAGAAGAACGCTCAGAAAAAATAAATACAACACTCTCTAAAGTTGGATTGCTAGTCGATCACCAACATTACTATCCACATATGTTCAGTGTCGGCCAATTACAACGTGTGGCTTTTGCCAGAGCGCTTATTTTAGATCCTAAGGTGATGGTACTCGATGAAGCCGTATCGTCTTTAGACCCTTCTATACGTGCCCAAATAGTAAATTTATTACTCAAGTTACAACGTGAAACGGGTTTAACTTATGTCATGATCACACATCACCTTAGTTTAGTACGCCATATTAGTGATCAAGTCATTGTGCTAGATAAAGGCGAGGTGGTTGAGTATGGTTTAACAGAAAATGTATTTAATAACCCTCAGTCAAAAATAACGCAGCGTCTATTAAGCTGTTAATGCAGTTTTTTGTTATGTAGGTGCATTTTAGAAGGTCTTGTTATTAACTTTTACTTTTTAACAAGGCCACTCCATGCTCTAACACACACTACTTAGTATTACTCCCCTACTGATTTTATCAGCGTCTGCTAGTGCCGAGCCCCCTAACAAAGTTAAAAACTGGGTTGGCGGAATCGATCATTTAGGTTTAACTGTTTCAGATTTAAATTCATCTAAAGTGTTTTTTACTGATGTGCTTGGTTTTAAAGTGCTGGGAAATGATCCGACTTATCCTGCGTACTTTTTATCTAATAAAAAAACAACCATTACATTGTGGCGAATTAAAAATAATGAAAAACATGTAGAGTTTAATCGAGCAGAAAATGTGGGCCTACACCATTTAGCACTCAGTGTTGAGAGTATTGAAAAGTTAAGCAGGCTGCATAAGCACTTAAAAATGCAAAATAATATTACTATAGAATTTGCACCAGAGAATTTAGGTAAAGGCCCTGCGCAGCACATGATGATAAGAGAGCCTAGCGGTAACCGTATTGAATTTATTGCAAGGCCTATCTAGCGCCCTAAAATGATTGGTATTATTACGCAGTGGTATAAACACACTCGAATTTAAAACAATAAAAAAGGCGCTCAGAGGCGCCTTTTTTAATAACCAAAATTAACTTATTCAGCAGCTTGTTCAACTACTGGTAAATTAAGTTCAGCTTTAGCTTTAAGCGACTCTATGAAAACCATATAGTTTTTGTTTGCTTGAGCCATTGTAATGCTTTGTTTAGCTTGTGGGTCAATATCAGCCGTTACTGTAGCATCTGTCACTGAGTTAAGTGCAACAATCGCTGCATCACCGTTATTTAAGTCAACAACATCTACCACTGCAGTGTCTGCTGGGTGAGCCATTTTAAATGCCTGAGTAACAATCGCAGGCGACACAGCAAAACTTTGACGATTTAGTTGTGACTCTTGACGAAGCGTTAAACCTTGCTCAGTTGCAATATCATTCAAACTTTTACCTGCTTGAATTTCAGCAAACAAACTACGCGCTTTATCTTTGGCAAGCTCAGAGGTCTTGTCATTTGCCAAGCGTGTTTTAATCTGTTCACTTACATCACTTAAAGGTTTGGTTGACGCTGGCTGATGCTCGTTAATACGCACGATAACAATGTGCTCATCGCCCAACTCAATAACTTCAGAGTTAACTTTGTCTTCAAGTAAGTCAACAGATGTTAGTGCAGTAATAACAGCCGGTGTATTTAACGGCTCAGGTAAAGCGTTCAATGCTAAAAGAGGGGTTGACTGAACTTCTAGTTCAGCAACTTCTGCTACATCATCTAAACGATCTGAAATTTCAAACGCGATTGCCCCCATTTCGGTTTGCTTATCGTAAAACGCATCAATTTTTTCAGCACGCTCTAATTCAGCACGTAAGTCGGCTTTTACATCATCAAATGGTTTAACTTGTTGTGGCTGAATATCAGTCAGTTTAATGATGTGATAACCGAACTCTGACGCAACCACTTCTGAAAAATCACCTTTCGCTTCAAGTGAAAATGCTGCATCTTCAAATGCAGGATCCATTACATCACGTTCAATCCAATCAAGGTCACCGCCCATCTCTGCGCTAACGATATCATCAGATGAAGACTCTGCGAGTTCAGCAAAGTCTGCACCTTGTTGAAGCTCAGCATAAAGCGCATCAACTTTAGCTTTAGCTGCATCATCGTCTTCACTATTATCTATTAATATGTGTGACACACGGCGTTTTTCAGGCTCAACATATTGCGCCTTATTTTGCTCATAAGACGCTTTCACATCTTCTTCAGTCACTGAACCAACAACAATATTTTCAGCTTTCAATTCGACATAGTTCACCGAGATAAGTTCTGGTGATAAAAACTGCGATGCATTTAGGTCATAGTAATCTGAAACTTCTTGCTCTGATACTTCAACATTATCTGCAAGTGACTCTTTATTAATTACTAAGTAATCAATGCTACGAGTTTGTTGTTGAAGAGCAATAGCACTTTTAAGCTCGCTTTCAAGCGCAAAGTCTGTGCCTGCAACTGCTGATACTAACTGACTGCGTGTCATGTCTTCGCGAAGGTATTCACGAAAAGTATCTGGTTGGAAGTTCATTTGACGAATTACTTGTAAATAACGATCGTTATTAAATTTATCGCCAAGTTGGAAGTAAGGCAATTCTAAAATTGTTTTACGAACTGTATCATCGCTTACGCGAAGGCCTAATTCTGCCGCTAACTGTGATTGCAATTCTTGTTGTACTAAACGGTCAATTACACCTTGACGAATTTGTGCCATATAATTTGGATCTGCAGCAATTTGTGTAAAGTACTCACCAAATTGTTGCTCTAAACGATTACGTTCGTTTTGGTACGCGCGGTTAAATTCCGTTTGGCTAATTTTAACTCCGTTTACTTCAGCAACAGGTTGTTCCGTGGTTTGACCTAGGTAACTACCGATCCCTGCTAAAGCAAAAGATAAAATCACCGCGCCTAAAATTATTTTGGCTACAGGTCCTTGCGAACCTTCTCTGATTTTCTCAAGCATTTGTTTATCTCTTTTTGATCAAGGCTCAATACCTTGTCACATGTAAAAAAAGCGTATCTTACCAGATACGCTTTTTCACTTGAAGTAACTAGCGGTAAAGTTACTCAATTCAACTGTTAGGCTGATTAAGTAACTTTACTTTCGCCATAACTAATCTGTTTAAACTATTGATTAGTTTACTGCGTCTTTAAGCGCTTTACCGGCTTTGAAAGCTGGAATGTTTGCAGCAGCGATTTGAATAGTTTCACCAGTTTGTGGGTTACGGCCAGCTCGTGCAGCACGTTCACGTACTGAGAAAGTACCAAAACCAACAAGTGCAACTGAGTCGCCATCTTTAAGCGCGCCAGATACAGATTCGATGAATGAATCAAGTGCACGACCTGCAGCCGCTTTAGAAATGTCAGCATCAGCTGCGATTTGATCGATTAATTGAGATTTATTCACAATATCATCCTCTTTCATTGTTATTATCAAGAGCGATGGTTTTTTAAACTAACATCACTTTTTTGAAAATTTTAGAGCAAACTTGTAATGCTCACATGATTATATTTTTCTTGAGCCTAGGCCACATAAGGCCTAGGCTTGAAAACCAGTGCTTAACTTATCATACCGTTTAGATTTGAAAAGCCCTAAAAAGCACTTTTTTTACGTTTTTTACTGCTTTTTCTCTGTTTCGACTGAAAAACTCTCAACAGGATGTACCAAAGCAAGTTTTAACACCTCATCAATCCATGTAACTGGGTGAATATCAAGACCTGCCAGTACGTTATCTGGGATCTCTTTTAAGTCACGTTCGTTAATTTTTGGAATAATAACGGTTTTTATTCCACCACGGTGCGCAGCTAGTAACTTCTCTTTTAAGCCACCAATAGGCAGAACTTCACCACGAAGCGTTATTTCGCCAGTCATAGCAACATCAGCTTTAACTGGATTACCTGTTAAACTCGACACCAGACCAGTCACCATGGCTGCACCAGCACTTGGGCCATCTTTTGGTGTTGCACCTTCAGGAACGTGAACATGAATGTCACGCTTTTCATAAAAATCACTGTTGATGCGAAAAGTATCAGCACGATTACGCACAACGGTCATTGCTGCTTGAATCGACTCTTGCATTACATCGCCAAGTGAACCGGTGTAAGTCAATTTACCTTTTCCTGGCACGGCTGCACATTCGATTGTCAGTAAATCACCACCAACCTCAGTCCATGCAAGACCTGTAACTTGGCCGATGCGGTCACCATCTTCTGCTTTACCATAGTCAAAACGTTGAACGCCTAAGTACTCTTCTAAATTATCTTGATTAATAGTCACCGTTTTAGTGTCTTTTTCAATCAGAATATTTTTAACAGCTTTGCGGCACAACTTAGAAATTTCTCGTTCTAGATTACGGACACCCGCTTCACGCGTGTAATAGCGAATAATGCCGATAATTGCACTATCGTCTATTTCAATCTCGTTGTCTTTTAAGCCATTACGCTTTACTTGCTTAGTGATCAGGTGCTCTTTTGCAATATTAAGCTTTTCGTCTTCTGTATATCCTGACAAACGAATAACTTCCATACGGTCTAAAAGAGGACCAGGGATGTTAAAACTATTCGAAGTAGCGACAAACATAACATCCGATAAATCAAAATCTACTTCAAGATAATGATCGGCAAAATGGCTGTTTTGCTCAGGATCCAGTACTTCTAACAATGCTGAAGCTGGGTCGCCGCGCATATCTGAAGACATTTTGTCGATTTCATCTAATAAAAATAGTGGGTTTTTGACCCCTACTTTTGTCATGTTTTGAATTAGCTTACCAGGCATAGAACCAATATACGTTCGACGATGGCCTCGGATTTCGGCTTCATCACGAACACCGCCTAACGCCATACGAATATACTTACGGCCAGTAGAACGGGCAATAGACTGACCAAGTGATGTTTTACCGACACCTGGAGGTCCTACAAGGCACAAAATTGGACCTTTAAGCTTGTTAGTACGCTGTTGTACCGCTAGGTACTCTAAAATACGTTCTTTTACTTTATCAAGGCCATGATGCTCACTGTCTAATATTTTTTGTGCACCAGCTAAATCTTTTTTAACTTTTGAACGTTTTTTCCATGGCACGTTAATTAATGTATCGATGTAAGAACGTACAACCGTTGCCTCAGCGGACATTGGCGACATCATCTTCAGTTTATTAAGTTCTGTCGTGGCTTTTTCTTGTGCTTCTGATGACATACCCGATTCTTCAATACGCTTTTTGAGCGCTTCAAACTCATCAGGAACATCATCAAGTTCACCAAGCTCTTTTTGAATGGCTTTCATTTGCTCGTTGAGGTAATACTCGCGCTGAGATTTTTCCATCTGCTTTTTAACGCGGGTACGGATCTTCTTCTCAACCTGCAATAAGTCGATTTCACCTTCCATCAGGGCCATTAGGTATTCTAAACGCTCTGTCACGCTTGAAATTTCTAGCACTTTTTGTTTTTCAGGCACTTTTAAAGGCATATGCGCAGCCATTGTGTCTGCAAGTCGCGCTGGTTCATCAATACCTGATACCGAAGTGAGCACTTCTGGTGGAATTTTTTTATTGAGCTTTACATAGCCTTCAAATTGGCTAATTGCGCTTCGAATAAATACATCTTGCTCTTGTTCATCAATTAAATCTGATTCAATAAATTGAGCATCGGCAACAAAAAACTCGTCGTTATCAACGAAGTCTTTGATTTCAGCGCGCTGTGTGCCTTCTACCAATACTTTTACTGTCCCGTCAGGGAGTTTTAATAATTGAAGTACAGTTGCAATAGTACCAATGCGATAAATATCATCTTGCTCTGGTTCGTCTACAGTTGCATCTTTTTGTGCAACCAAGAAAATTTGTTTGTCTTTATCCATTGCCGCTTCAAGGCATTTTATTGATTTTTCACGGCCTACAAAAAGCGGGATCACCATGTGTGGGTACACCACAACATCGCGCAGTGCTAGCACTGGGATTTCGACTTGGTCGGTTCTCTCAAGCGTCATTATATTTCTCTTCGCACTTCATTTATTTAAAAGATTACTCAAGTATATGGGGATAACCACATTAAAGTTCAACAATTTTCCCCGACTCGTTTAAATTAATTATAAAAAAAGGAGCCCTAGGCTCCTTTTTAATGCAAATAGCTTAAAAACTATTCAGATGCTGCTTTATCTTGATTATTATTTTCATATATCAAGATTGGATCAGACTCACCTTTAATTACCGTTTCGTCAATAACTACTTTGCTGACATCATCCATAGATGGAAGTTCGTACATGGTATCTAGTAAAATACCTTCTACGATAGAGCGAAGGCCACGTGCACCGGTTTTACGAACCATTGCTTTGTGAGCTATAGCAGATAAAGCATCATCACGGAACTCAAGCTCTACATCTTCCATACCAAACAACACTGAGAACTGTTTAGTAATCGCGTTTTTAGGCTCACTTAGAATCTGTACGAGTGCAGCCTCATCTAACTCTGTGAGTGTAGCAACTACAGGTAAACGGCCAATAAATTCAGGTATTAAACCGTATTTCACTAAGTCTTCGGGCTCTACGTCTTTAAACGTTTCGCTTAAAGAACGCGTTTCTGCAGACTCTTTAACACTAACGCCAAAACCAATGCCAGTATTTTTATGGCTACGTTGCTCAATTACTTTATCAAGCCCTGAAAACGCACCACCACAAATAAACAAGATTTTAGACGTATCTACTTGTAAAAATTCTTGCTGTGGGTGTTTGCGTCCACCTTGAGGAGGCACAGAAGCAATCGTACCCTCAATTAGCTTAAGTAATGCTTGTTGCACACCTTCACCCGACACATCGCGCGTGATTGATGGGTTATCTGATTTGCGAGAAATTTTGTCTATTTCATCAATGTATACAATGCCACGCTGTGCTTTTTCCACATCGTAGTCGCATTTTTGCAATAGTTTTTGGATGATATTTTCTACATCCTCGCCCACGTAACCGGCTTCGGTAAGTGTCGTTGCATCAGCCATTGTAAACGGTACGTCAAGTAAACGAGCCAGCGTCTCTGCTAGTAATGTTTTACCACTACCAGTCGGACCTATTAGCAAAATATTACTTTTGCTAAGCTCAATATCTTGCTTGGTTGATTGATTACGAAGACGTTTGTAATGGTTGTAAACAGCAACAGACAATACTTTTTTCGCATGGTCTTGGCCGATAACGTAGTCGTCTAGGTGTTTTCGAATTTCTTTTGGAACAGGTAGTTTATCAGACGAGTCATGCTTAGGAGCAATATCTTTGATCTCTTCCCTGATAATATCGTTACACAACTCTACACATTCATCACAAACGTATACTGAAGGGCCTGCAATTAATTTGCGTACTTCGTGCTGGCTCTTGCCACAAAAAGAGCAGTATAACAATTTATTACTTTTGTCGCCGTCTGTAGGAGTGTCAGACATTCAGCTACCTCATCTTATTACGTTGGCCACCAAAATTTATGGTGGCTATTTCAATACGCTTAACTATAACAAAATTTATTGTTTTTCGCATAGTAACTAAAAGTGATTAACAGGTCCCCTGCTCACCAAGCGCTTACTTTTTATCGCGATTTGCAAATACTGAGTCAACTAAGCCGTACTCTACAGCTTCTGAAGCGCTCATGAAGTTGTCACGATCAGTATCTTTTGAAATCACATCTAACGGCTGACCCGTGTGTTCTGCCATTAAGCGATTTAGCTTATCTTTAATAGATAGTATTTCTTTGGCGTGTATTTCAAAGTCAGACGCCTGACCTTGGAAACCACCTAAAGGTTGGTGGATCATTACACGTGAGTTAGGTAAGCAAAAACGTTTACCTTTAGCACCAGCGGTAAGCAAAAATGCCCCCATGCTCGCTGCTTGTCCTACACAAATAGTACTCACATCAGGTTTGATAAAGTTCATTGTGTCGTAAATTGCCATACCAGCAGTTACTGAGCCACCCGGTGAATTTATGTATAAGAAAATATCTTTATCAGGGTTCTCTGATTCTAAAAATAGCATTTGCGCTAAAATTAGATTTGCCATGTTGTCTTCAACTTGGCCTGTTAAAAAAATAATACGCTCTTTTAAAAGTCGCGAATAAATATCATACGAGCGCTCACCTTTTGGTGTTTGCTCAACAACCATAGGGACCAATGCATTTAGGGGATCTGTAATACCAGTATTCATACTTATTTAATTCCTTATGCGCTTATACTTATCCTTATTATAAGGAAGCATAGTTATCGTTTTTCGCAAATTAAGAGCCAAAAACTAAAAATGGCCCGGGCACGCTGTTTAAACAGTGTAACACGAGCCATTTAATCGTTAGCGAGAGCTTAAGTCAATGACTTATTAAGCACCTTGCTGCGGATTCATGATGTCATCAAATGCTTTTTCAACGTCTGAAACATTTGCTTTAGCTAAAATAGCTTCAACAGCTTGCTCTTCCATTGCAACATTACGCATTTGTTGCATAAGTTGATCATTTGCTTTGTAGTATTCTACTACTTCAGTTGGATCTTCGTATGCAGAAGCCACTGTTGCAATTAATGCTTCAACTTTAGCATCATCAACTTTAATGTCGTTAGCTTTGATTACTTCGCCTAATAAAAGACCAGTTTTAACGCGTGTTACAGCTTGCTCATGGAACAATTCAGCTGGAAGCTCAGGCATGTTTTTAGCGTCACCGCCAAAACGTTGAGCTGCTTGCTGACGTAATGCGTCAACTTCTTGATCAACAAGTGCTTTTGGCACTTCAATTTCGTTGTTTTCTAAAAGACCTTTGATTGCTTGGTCTTTAACGTTAGCTTTAACCGCTTGGTCAAGTTCACGCGTCATGTTCTTTTTAACTTCTTCTTTAAGCGCGTCTACGCCGCCTTCGGTAACACCGAATTTAGTTGCAAACTCTTCGCTTAATTCAGGAAGCTCTTGCGCTTCTACTTTTTTCACTGTGATAGTGAATTGAGCTGCTTTACCTTTAAGGTTTTCAGCATGGTAATCTTCAGGGAATGTTACATCTGCAACAACTTCTTCGCCTGCTTTCTTACCAACGATGTTATCTTCAAAACCTGGGATCATACGACCTTGACCAAGCTCTAATGGGAAGTCATCAGCTTTACCGCCTTCAAAAACTTCACCGTCGATAGTACCTACGAAATCAACTGTTACACGGTCACTTTCGCCAGCAGCTGTATCAACTTCAGCCCATTCTGCGTGTTGCTTACGAAGAGTTTCTAGCATGTTAGCTAAGTCTTCGTCAGTTACTGTTACCGCTGGTTTTTCAACAGCAATTTTGTCTAAACCTTGAACTTCAACTTCAGGGTAAACTTCAAATGTAGCTGAGAATTCTAAATCTTTACCTGCTTCAAGTGATTTAGGAGCGAATGAAGGCGCGCCAGCAGGGTTAATTTTTTCAGCAACGATTGCTTCAATGTAGTTACGTTGCATTACTTCGCCAGCAACTTCTTGACGAACTGCAGCGCCAAAACGCTTGTTAATTACAGATACAGGTACCTTACCAGCACGGAAACCATCTATACGCTGTGTTTTTGACAGTTGTTGTAGGCGTTTTTTTACTTCGGTCTCAACGTTCTCTGCAGGAACGGTGATAGTTATACGGCGCTCAAGGCCTTGGGTCGTCTCAACAGAAACTTGCATGATTTACCTCAATATTCAATTTTGGCGACTGTTCGCCTTCCTTACAAACAAAGTGATCTGCATGAGTCTTGATAAAGTTTAAGCGATTTTTCACACTTAAAAGCATCCGTCGCTACCATGAGATACCATTGCTGCTTTGCCCTTAGGGCACTATGTTAAACAATAGACGCGGCATTATAACCTAATATTTATGATAGTCGAGTATGGGGGGCAATTATTTGGGATAGATTGGGTACTACAGCACCTAACCGAGTAAAAAACAGGCTAACCGTTGTTTTCAGAGGTTTAAGTGAGATTTATTTATAGCAATATAAAAATAGAATAAAAAAAACAGAGGAGTTATAAATAAGAAAATGGTCGGCGATGCAGGATTTGAACCTGCGACCCCTTGGACCCAAACCAAGTGCGCTACCAAACTGCGCTAATCGCCGACATTGAAGGCTAAGCTTCTTTTTTCATACTGAACAATTAAACAGAGCGTTTAAAACCACTTTGAGAAAGTGGTCGGCGATGCAGGATTTGAACCTGCGACCCCTTGGACCCAAACCAAGTGCGCTACCAAACTGCGCTAATCGCCGATATTCTTGTAAATGGGGTGACTGATGGGGCTCGAACCCACGACAACCGGAATCACAATCCGGGGCTCTACCAACTGAGCTACAATCACCGCTATATTCACATGTTTTCAAATGGCGCACCCAGAAGGATTCGAACCTTCGACCGACGCCTTAGAAGGGCGTTGCTCTATCCAGCTGAGCTATGGGCGCATCGAAAACTTCATAGTTTACCAATAAGCTATTCGATTATAATCAAATTATAAAAAAATGGTCGGCGATGCAGGATTTGAACCTGCGACCCCTTGGACCCAAACCAAGTGCGCTACCAAACTGCGCTAATCGCCGTTACTTACTATTCTCTACGAGTGACCTCGTTGACAACGGGGTGCATAATAGTGATTTGACGGGGTTAGGTCAAACGTTTTTTTAAGAAAACAAATCAAGTGGTCATTTTTAGCCCACAATGGCTAAATATTATAATAGAAGACTGAAATTTAAACTATTTAATTACTCTAGTACTATATAGATGAAAAGCAACTTGGCGCTGCAATGCTTTTCTGCGAAAATGGCTTGGTAATATTAAATGAAAAATAAAGTTGTTATTTTCTTTATAAGCATATGCCCCTTTTTATTATGCGTTCATTTGTAAAGTATCGGTATCTAGTTAATTAACCCCAATTAAAGGTCAACCATGACGGCAAACATCATTGATGGTAAAGCAATCGCAAAACAAGTACGTAGTACAGTTGCACAACGCGTAAGCGAACGCGTTTCTAAAGGATTACGCGCCCCCGGACTTGCAGTGGTCCTCGTAGGACTTGATCCAGCAAGCCAAGTTTATGTTGGTTCAAAGCGTAAAGCCTGTGAAGAAGTTGGTTTTATTTCAAAATCATTTGATTTACCTGCAGACACAAAAGAAGATGCTCTTTTAAGTTTAATTGATGAGCTAAATAATGATGCTGAAGTAGATGGCATTTTGGTGCAGTTACCTTTACCTGATGGACTCGATGCAGAGAAAATTTTAGAACGCATTACACCACACAAAGACGTTGATGGCTTTCACCCATACAATATAGGTCGTTTAGCACAGCGTATGCCTGCGCTTCGTCCTTGTACCCCAAAAGGGATTATTACTTTACTCGATTCTACCGGTGTTCGTTATAAAGGCATGCATGCGGTTGTGGTTGGCGCATCAAATATTGTGGGCCGCCCTATGTCGTTAGAGCTATTACTGGCCGGTTGTACGACTACTGTGTGCCATAAGTTTACACAAGATTTAGAAACCCATGTGCGACGCGCAGACCTGCTGGTTGTAGCTGTGGGCAAACCTGAATTTATCCCTGGAGATTGGGTAAAAGAAGGTGCCATTGTTATAGATGTAGGTATAAACCGTTTAGATACAGGTAAACTAGTAGGCGACGTTGAATACAGCATTGCAGAGCAAAAAGCTCACTTTATTACTCCTGTTCCTGGCGGGGTTGGCCCAATGACCGTGGCCAGCTTAATTGAAAATACATTAGAAGCATGCGAAAAATATCATAGCTGAATATAATTCAAATAAAAAAGGGTTGCCATTCGGCAACCCTTTTTTATTACAAGCGAGTAATTTTAAGCCTTACGCCACGTTGTTTTACCGGCTGAATCTTCAAGTATTACACCTAATGCATTAAGCGCATCACGTGCTTCATCAGCAGCAGCCCAGTCTTTACTCGCACGTGCTTCATTACGTTTTACTATTAAGGCTTCAATCGTTGCAACTTCATTATCATCTTGCCCGCCTTGTAAAAAAGCCTCAGGCGCTTGTTGTGCAACGCCTAATACTTCGCCAATAGTACGTAATATAAACGCAAGTTGACCCGCCTGTATTGCATCGCTTTCTTTTACGCGGTTTAGCTCTTTTGCCAGCTCAAATAAAACAGGTAAAGCCTCTGGAGTATTAAAATCATCATCCATTGCTTTTCTAAATTTAATCACGAACTCGTTACTCTCAAGCTCACACTCGATAGGTTTAACGTCACGTAAAGCAGTATAAATACGCTCAAGCGATGAACGCGCTTGGTCTAAGTTTTCTTGCGAGTAATTAAGTTGGCTGCGGTAATGACCTGATATTAAAAAGTAACGAACCGACTCAGGGTCGTACTCTTTTAGCACATCGCGTACAGTAAAAAAATTATCTAACGATTTAGACATTTTTTCTTTATTTACTTGTACCATACCCGTATGGATCCACGTATTTACATACTCACCATTATTGGCACAGCATGACTGCGCAATTTCATTTTCATGGTGCGGAAACTGTAAATCAGACCCCCCACCATGAATATCAAAATGTTCACCTAAATGCTTTGAGCTCATAGCTGAACATTCAATGTGCCAACCTGGGCGCCCTTCTCCCCATGGAGATGACCATGAAGGCTCGCCGGCTTTGGCTTTTTTCCATAAAACAAAGTCCAATGGGTCATCTTTATCTTGCGCAACTTCCACACGCGAGCCTGACTGCAACATTGTTAAATCTTGCTGAGAGAGCGCGCCGTATTGCTCAAACGTTGATACATCAAATAACACGTCACCATCAGCTGCAACATACGCATGCCCTTTAGCTATTAAACGCTCAACCATTTCAATAATTTCACCCATGTGCCCTGTCACTGTCGGTTCTACATCGGGGCGTAACATGTTTAGGCTATCAAAATCTTCATGCATGGCTTTGGTCATGCGCAGTGTTAAATCGTTTATTGACTCTTTATTTTCATTTGCACGTTTAATAATTTTGTCGTCAACGTCGGTAATATTACGCACATATTTTAAATTGTAACCAATATGGCGAAGGTAGCGAACAATGACGTCAAAGCCAACAAATGTACGCGCATGGCCGATATGACAGTAATCGTAAATGGTGATACCACACACATACATGTCGATTTTACCATCGACCATAGGTTTAAATTGTTCTTTTTGTCGCGTGAGTGTGTTGTATATTTGTACCATTTAGTTGGTGTCCTTCACTATTATCAAGAAAATGTATGTTACCACTTGAAAAGCATGGGCTCTAGCGCTTTGTTAATCTTAGCTAACTAAGATAAAATAGTGCGACTATTTAAACCAGATATAGGAAAGCACATGGTTGTTCTACACACAAACTTTGGTGACATCACCATTAAAATGTTTGAGCAAGAAGCTCCAAACACAGTAAAAAACTTTTTAGAGTATGCAAACGCAGGTTTTTACAACGGTACAATTTTTCACCGTGTAATTGATGGCTTTATGGTTCAAGGTGGTGGCTTTGTTTCAGGTATGGAGCAAAAAGACGTTAACGATCCAATTCAAAACGAAGCTAACAACGGCCTGCCTAATAAAGTAGGTACTTTAGCTATGGCACGCACGCCAGATCCACACTCTGCTACAGCACAGTTTTTTATTAATGTTAACAACAACGATTTTTTAAACCACAGCAGCGAAACGTCTCAAGGCTGGGGTTACTGTGTGTTTGCTGAAGTAGTTGAAGGCATGGACATTGTAGAAAAAATTAAAGGTGTAGCTACTGGTAGCAATGGTTTTCACCAAGATGTTCCTCTTGAAGACGTGATCATCGAAAGCGTTACTGTTAACTAATAGTTCGCTTACCCACATAACGTGGAGTATCAGCGGGTGTCATTGCAACATGCATGCGCCCGCTTTATTTTTATCGAAAAGATATCCCTATGACTCAAAAAACGTATTTTATTGCTGATTTACATTTAACTGAAAACAGACCTGATATTAGCGCTGCTTTTTTTAAGTTTTTAGAATCTAACATTTTGAATCAAGACGTTGATGCGCTTTACATTTTAGGTGACTTTTTTGAAGTATGGGTAGGTGATGACTACGTCACTGAACTTGCGCGCAGTGTAGCTACAAAGCTTAAAGCAATAAGTGATTCAGGTATTCCCGTCTATTTTATTCATGGTAATCGCGACTTTATCCTGCGAGAACACTATGCAAATTTAGCAGGTATGACACTGTTAGATGAGCAAACTGTTATAGACCTTTACGGCACACCCACTGTTATTTTACATGGGGATGAAATGTGTACCCAGGATATTGAGTATCAAAAATTTCGTAAAAAAAGCCGCGGTTGGTGGTGGCCAAAATTAATGCTTGCCATGCCATTATGGTACCGAAAAAAAATAGCTCGCAATGCCCGTGAAAAAAGTAAGCTTAGCCAAGCAGATAAACCGATAGAAATTTTAGACGTTGTTGATGATGCTGTCCTTTCGACATTTAAGAGGCACAAAGTTGTTAACATGATCCATGGTCATACGCACCGACCAAATATTCATACATACTCACTAAATGGACAAACGCTTACACGAACTGTTTTAGGTGACTGGTATGAACAAGGCTCCTACTTAATTGTGACACCTCAAGAACAAAGGCTAATAAACACACCATTTAAATGAGCTATATAAAGCCATTTTTAGAGCCTCAAACCCTAAGTGTAGTTCATTTAAGGCCCTATATAGCATTTAAATAATACGTTAAAAGTTAAATGTGGGTACTCACTTAATTTTTAGGCAACGTAATTGTAAATCGAGTTTTAAATTTATCCTCCCATTGAGGATCAGACTCTAAAACCAATTGCCCTTTTAAAATTTTAGTGACCCATTGAGATACCATATAAAGCCCAAGCCCTATGTTCCCTTTACCGCGCGCTGATGTATGAAAGGGCTCAAAAATAACAGATTGCTGCTGCTGATTAATCCCGCATCCGCTGTCTGATACGATAATATTTACATCTCCCTTATCACTTTCCTCAACCTTAATTTCAATCTCACCAGATTGATTCTCTTCAAAAGCGTGGTTAAGCGCATTCATTATAAGGTTTTCAATAACCTGTGAAATAATCCCAGGGCGACTTTTAAGCGTGCAGTTATCATTAAATAGGGTTTTAATTTTAACCTTTGAGGTTTTTAATCGAGAGTTCAGAGTAATCAACAACTCTTTTATTATTGCTTCAATATTACATTCAATAAACTCTTCATTATTTCTATCTATAGCCATTTTTTTAAAGCTTTTTACAAGCACAGCAGCTTTATCTAGGTTTACTCTGGCTAAGCCTAAATTATCATCTAAGCTTGATACGCTGTTCTCTAGCAGAGACTTTGTTAAGCCAGTTTTTATACCTTCATTGAGGCGGCTCATCACCGACTCAGCGTTAGTAACAGAAATAATAGCACCGCCAATAGGCGTGTTCATCTCATGAGCTACACCCGCAACAAGCATGCCTAATGAAGATAATTTTTGCGCTTCAACAAAGCTATCCTGCAAAAGTTGCTGCTGCCTAATGGTATTTGAAAGTTGATTATTGACAGAATCCAGCTCCAACTTTTCAGCGCGTAACTGGTCAAATAAATCTTTTAGCGTTTTTGTATAGCAATATTCTCTGTATAAAATAAAGCCACCAATAAACAAAAGAATAATGCCGCCAATACCAGCATAACCTAGCGCCGTAAAGTGTATTTTATTCATCAATTTATCTTTACTTTTGATGTAAATATAAATGACTTCATTAAGGGTTTCATTATGCCTTTTTGAAAAAAGTGCGGGCAGCTTGTCTAACGAATAAATGTTTGAATCAAAATATCTTACTGTATTTTCTTGTTGGTTTTGCATAGACTCCCAGAGTGATGGGTTATAACTAGCAATTGTTAGCTCTGGCAATCCAAGCATAAACCCCCACTCTTTAGACTTATCATTGTTGAAAATCCAATACCCATCTTTATTTACAATATTAATTTGAGCGTTTTCAGAAGAGTAATTTCTAATTTTCTGAAAAAAGTCAGATAAGTTAAAATTAATTATAATGAGGCCATCAACTATATATTCGCTTGAGCTGGTTCGATAAGTAACTCTAATGGTGGGTTCGTATGGCTCAACTATTGAACCATACTCCATATTTAAATCAATTCTTGATAAAAACGAATCAGGTGCCTCTATCGATATGCCTTGCCTAAAATAATAGCGCGATATTTTGTTTTGTAGTTCACTTTGCTCAATTACTTTAGCTTCTCCATCTTTGAAGTCGACCCTAAAGCGCTCGTTTCCTACAATATCAATCCATCGTATTTGAGATATATTAGGTGACAATTGGCCAAAACTGATAAAGTACTCATTAATGGTGTTTATCGACTTTGAATCTCTAAACTCGTATCTTGGCAAGCCGCCTCTTTTTAAGTTTTTGTTATTTGCTAGAACCTGTGTTAGTTTTTTTATGCTACTTAGCTCTTTTACAAACTCTGTCTGCACTAACGATAGTTTGTCGTCCTGATAATCTTGAACAAGCGTAAGCCTTGATTGGTAAATTTGCCAATATACTAAAAAACTAATAACGCCAGCAGCAACCATAATAAACAATGCTTTAATATATAGCTGTTTATTATTTAAACTAACAGAAAGTCTATGATCAAACTTTTCCATATTGCTTTAACCATGTTGTTAAATCGTCAAAAAACAGTGGTTTTGAAAAGTAATAACCTTGGGCCACATCACAGCCTATTTTTTTAACCCATTCACACTGTTCTAGTGTTTCTACACCCTCAACAATAATAGAAAAATTAAATCGTCTGGCTAAGTTTACAATCATTTCTAGGATGTATTGGTTATTAGCATTGCGCTCAATATCAGTTAAAAAACATCTGTCTATTTTTAAAATATTTGCAGGTATCTCAGTTATGTGTGAAATAGATGAATAACCTGTTCCAAAATCATCAATACTTACTTTAATACCCAGCGCCATAAATTCATCTAACGACTCTCTAATTAAGTCGTAATTACTGATCGCTTGGGTCTCAGTAATCTCTAGCTCAAGCATTTCTGGAAGTATATTGGCATCTTTTAACTTATGAAGGACTTTTTTGCAGTAATCAGGGTCAACCAAATCAAAGGCAGATGCATTAAAAGCAATAGGCAGATTTACGCCTATATCACTTAACTTATGAATGGTCGAAATTATCTTATCGAAAATAACGCTGTCTAATTCACTAATTAAACCAGCTGTTTCAGCAAGTTCAATAAATACTTCTGGACTTACAAAACTACCGTCTTCTAATTGCCAACGAGCCAATGCCTCAAAGCCCACAGGGGTTAACGTTGCTAAGTCCATTTTCGGCTGTAAGGCTACTTGTAAAGTACCAGCACCAATTACTCTTCTTAATCGGGCCATTAAACTATATCGGTTAGTTAATGCTTCTGTTTTTTCTTGGGTATGCTTTATATATTTTAAAGATGCGGTTTGGCTATCACTTAAACTAGATTCAGCAATGCTTATTATTTTTTCGGGTACAATATTTAAAACAGAGCTTAGCGCTAAATCAAGAATTCTCAAATCAGCATATTGTTTTACAGAGGTAATTATACATTTTTGCCTTATCAGGCTAGCTATCATTTCGTCGGTTATATCGAAGTTTGCGTTTATAAGTAATCCAAAGCTACTGTTATTGATAATGGCAATACGCGCTGAATAACCATCAAAAATAGTCATTAAATTTTTATAAACTTCTTTTAATAGCTTTTGACAAAAATCGTGACCAAACGAAAAAGCTTTTTCTTCAAATTGCTCAACTTCAAAAACTAACAAACGTGTTTGGTACTGCTCGTGCAGGTTCATATTTTTTATTTCACGAGTGAGCCAGTTACGATTATGCATGTTTAACGACACATCGGTATATGCAAGTTCAGTAAGCTTGTTAAGCAGTGCTATATTACTAAACCCTGTGCTTACATTTTCACTGAATACTTTTAATAAATATTCATTTTGCTCTGATATTTCATTGTCCGACTGAACAATCGTTATATAGCTTTCCCCAGCTATTTCTTTGTTGCAAAAATAAAATATCGTGTGGTGCTCAGAAAAAATGTGCCTTTTTTCGTCCAAAGCTCGCTCAAAATCACTGTAGATTTGTGGAAGCAAAACCCTATCGTCAATAAGCTTTCCTTCAAACCCATCAAAACAACCATTAGCTGTCGAAATATGCGCTCTGATAATTTCGCCATCACTTTGAGTAGAGCACATAATCCCTCCTCCCTCAGTGACGTTTAAAATATTACTGATTTCTTCTAAAACAGCTTTAGAGAAAGATCCCATATCGTGTTTACTGTTTATGCTTCTTGAAGCATCTAAAACAAGTTGAAGACCTTTTCTGGCTGAAGATATTTGTGAAATGTATTTCCAGGTGCGTAAGTTGCTTGTAACAATAGATTGTAATTTTTCAGCAGAGACGTCTGATTTATTCCAATATTCGTCTATATCAAGCGTTTTCATTATTTGCTGTTCGGGAGCAAAGCCTGGTTGACCTGTAAGTAAAACAATACGCATGTCTGCGTTACCAATCACCTCTCTTATAGTACTTACAAGCCTAAGACCTGAGTCATCATCTTCCATAACAACATCTATAAAGGTGAGCGCTATATCTGGATGCAAACTGAGCACTAAAGCTGCTTGTGAAACCGAGTTAGCTGTGAGAACTTCTATTTCACAATTATCCTCTGGTGTCATTTCTTTTAAGCTATTAGTTAAAGCAAGCTGGTAATTTATATCGTCCTCAACAGTGAGCACTTTTATTTTTTTTATTGTTGAGCTGTCTTCTTCACGCTCCTCATCAAATACAAACAAACTGTTGCTATCGGACATCCTACACCGCCTATATAAAAAATATACAACTAAATTTAATAGATATAGTTCGTAAATTTGTATGTAACTATTTACTATATATATAGTAGAAGGCGATTTAAGTTTGGTCTAATTTTTAGTGCTTTATCTCATCAGTTACGCAAAAAATAAAGCACAGGGGGATTATGCTGGCGTGCCACTATGAAATTTGAAGTCTTCATCTGCCGATACAATAAGTTCAGCTTCAATTTCACCAAATTCCTTAACCCTTTGCGTAATATCGAAATCGGCAATTTCTTGAGCTAAGGCTAGATAATCTTGATAATGACGTGCCTCTGAGCGCAGTAGCGAAATATAAAAATCACCTAGACGTTTATCTACATGGGGCGCCAACTTTGCAAAACGCTCACACGAGCGTGCCTCAATGTAAGCACCTACAATTAATTTGTCGACAAGTGCATTTGGCTCGAATGTTTTTACATTTCGTAACATCCCTTTAGCGTAACGACATGGTGTAATACTTTGGTACTCTACACCGTACTCATCCATTATTTCTAAAACTTGGTAAAAGTGATGTAACTCTTCTTTTATGAGCAACACCATTTTGTCAATTAAGTCTTGCCCGTAAGGAGAGTTAGACTTAGGAATGATTGATTTAGTGAGCTTGTTTTTTGCTGCTAAATCACGCCAGTTACCTTCACGTTTATAAATAAGTGTTTCGAATGGTTTAAGCCAGGCTAAAAGTGCATCACCGCTTTCTTTATCTACTGCATACTTACGAATTAAAAACATTGCTGACTGAGCTGCTTTTAACTCACAAATTAAGTGATCTATTAAAATAACTGACAGATTTTCTTTTTTGATTGCTTTATCTACCCACTGAGTCGGTGTTTTGCACAATAAAAAGTCGTGAATAGGCTCTAACAGCTGGCTATGTGACACGTTTGATACTCGTTGCTAATTAAAATTAAAGAACCTGTATTTTAACACGAATTCACGGTTTGATTAAATCAAAGCCAACTTCATTTATTTGTTAAAAATTAGTTAACTTGACTTTGTACACTATGTGGCCCATAACTGTAAATGAACTGTATAAATAATACACTACAACAAAAACAATAATACCTTCCTAAACGGAGTACACACTATGATATTAAACCACCTATGGGGCTTATACGCTCACCCACTTGAAGAGTGGCAAACAATTGATAACCGACACGAAAGCTTGACCTATAGCTTGTCACACATTTTACTTATTGCTTTGTTTCCATCAATAATGGGGTATTACTCGTCTGTTTACTTGGGCTGGAGCATTGGCACTGGTGGTCTAGTATTTTTAACACATGAGAGCGCGCTATTAATAGCTATAGCCATGTATGTAGCTTTAATTATAGGTGTATTTGCACTTGCCTATTTAGCCCATTGGATGGCCGTTACTTTTGGCTCTAAACCCACCTTTACTCAAACGCTTGAACTAGCGGCTTACACAGCAACACCTGTATTTATGTCTGCGCTTGCCGCTTTTTGGCCTGTACTTTGGTTTGTTGTATGTGCTGGTATTGTTGCACTAGCCTACTCGGTTTATTTACTTTATACCGGAGTACCTATACTCATGCACATACCTGAAGAACGTGGTTTTATTTATGCAAGCTCGGTCGTTACTTGTGGGCTTATCCTACTAGTCATCATATTAGCTGCCACTGCGATTCTTTGGACAAATGGCATTGTAAGCCCCATGTTCACATAATAAATTTTAAGTAACTCGATTAAGTAATGTTCAACCAACAAAAAAGGAGCTAATTAGCTCCTTTTCTAAAATTAAAATACTCGAAAGAATTAATCTGTCTCGTTTTCTTCTTGGTTATGTATCTCTAACCCTGATGACATAGCGGTTTCGCGTGTGCTTTTAGCTGTATCGTTTCTCAGTTTATCTATTCGGTTTAAATAGTTTTGATCTATATCACCTGTTATATATTGCCCGTCAAACACAGAAGTTTCAAATTGAGTTATTTCTGGATTTTCTTGGCTTACAGCGGCCATTAGATCTGTTAATGACTGAAAAATCAATCCGTCAGAACCAATACTTGCGTTTATATCTTCAACCTCACGGCCATGCGCAATAAGTTCAGCTGCCGATGGCATATCTATACCATAAACATTTGGAAAGCGTATTTCAGGAGCTGCTGAGGCAAAGTATACATTTTTAGCACCAGACTCTCGCGCCATTTCCACAATTTGCGCTGATGTGGTACCGCGCACTATAGAGTCGTCAACAAGTAATACATTCTTACCTTTAAATTCACGATCAATTGCGTTTAGCTTTTGACGCACTGACTTTTTACGCATTTCTTGACCAGGCATAATAAACGTACGGCCAATGTAACGGTTTTTGACAAAGCCTTGGCGGTACGGTAAATCAAGTACGCGAGCAATTTCAAGCGCGACGTCACACGAAGTTTCTGGAATAGGAATGACAACATCAATGTCTTTATCTGCCCACTCACGTGCTATTTTTTCACCCAGTTTGGTACCCATGTTTACGCGTGTTGCATAAACCGACATTCTGTCTATTGTTGAGTCTGGACGAGCAAAATAAACAAATTCAAAAATACAAGGCGAGTAAGACACTTTATCTGCACAATTTAATGAGTGAAACTGTCCATCTTCCGTCACAAAAATAGCTTCACCTGGGGCTACATCGCGAATAAACTCAAAGCCATCAGGTTTTAGTGCCACACTTTCTGAGGCAAACATGTACTCTGTGCCTTTTTCAGTCTCGCGTTTACCAAAAACAAGAGGGCGAATACCGTTAGGATCACGAAACGCTACAACGCCGTGACCGATAATCATAGCAATGGCTGCATAGCCACCCGTTACTTTTTTGTTTACCTCAGCAACGGCTGTAAACACATCTTCTGGGTCTAGGTGCAACTTGTCTGAGCGACTAAGCTCATGTGCCATAATATTCAGCAATATCTCAGAATCAGACGTTGTATTAACATGTCGACGTGCTTCTGAAAATAACTGTTCTTTTAGTTCTTCAGCATTTGTAAGGTTTCCATTATGCGCAAGGGCGATACCAAATGGTGAGTTTACATAAAAAGGCTGTGCCTCAGATGAACTAGAAGAGCCTGCTGTTGGATAACGTACGTGGCCAATACCAATGGTACCTTGTAGTCGCTTCATGTGACGTGTGTGAAATACATCTTTCACTAGGCCGTTTGCTTTACGTAAGCTAAACGTATTATTTTCAATGGTAATTATTCCCGCGGCGTCTTGCCCACGATGCTGCAAAACAGTTAAGCCATCATATATCGCCTGATTCACAGGAGACGTTCCGACTATTCCAACGATACCACACATGTAATTTATCCTCGCCGATTAACGGTTTACTGAATTTAAAAAGCTGGAGTTGTTTTCGAGGTACGAAAAAAACCATTCAACAACAAAGCCAAATTCTGGAATCAAAATAGAATTACCCCACCAGTGCGTATTAGGTGCACCAGTAAAAGCATCAAGAAAGAAGAGTAACGCGCTCACGACCAACACGCCTCGTAGAGCACCAAACACTATGCCAAAGACACGGTCAGTACCCGATAAGCCAGTACGAAGTACAAGCTGACCTAAAATATAGTTTAGTAAACCGCCTAACAGGAGCGTCGCAAAGAAGAGTATGGCAATGGCCGCCGCATTTCTTAAAAGGGGTTCAGAAATGCTTGTTAGGAAGGAAGCTAAATATTGGTAAAATAAACTTGAGATGATAAACGCGCCTGCCCATACCGCTAATGACATAGCTTCTTTTACAAAGCCGCGTATTAAACCGATGATGGTAGACAGTGCAATGATGCCAAGAATGGCGTAATCAACCCAGATCATAATAACCAATTAGTCGCTATTTTGGGGCGCATTCTATACCCAAACATCCTCAGTATGCAAGTTTAAACGGGAGATAACCGCAGCCAAACTGAAACATTTAATTAACATTTTGACGGTTAATAAATTGACCTAAGTAATTGTGTAACATCAAAGAAAAAGGCCTTATTGTTTAAGGCCTTTTTAATTAGTTAGTTACTTCGTATTGGGTTATTTTACCGTTAAGCTTAGTAAGCTTTTTAAGTTCTGGTAATTGCTTTTCCAACTCAGTTTTATCAAGTGACGGACCAACAAATACTTTTGTTAGCGTTCCGTTGGGTGTTTTTATAGGTTTAGTAAACGTATTAAACCCTTTTGAAGTTAATTTAGCCTGTAATGCTTTAACATTTGCAGCATGAGAAAAACTACCTAACTGCACCACGTAGGCCATATCAGTTAGATTTTCCTCACTTTTACGCGGCGTAATAGGCTTAGGTGCCTCTTTAACTACTTTTTCGGGAACCTTAGTCTCTTCTTTCGCTTTAGCAACTTGCGGTTCAGCAATATCAGTTTTTGTAGCTTTAGGTATAACTGACGCTTCAACTATTTTCTCTTCGCTAGCAAAGTTGCTTTGTGAAATAGTATCGTCTTGCTCTAAAACGTCATCATCAGGAGAAATATCTTCAATGTTATCTTGCTTTAACGGCTCAGCTATAGCTACTTGATCATTAATTGAGTCTTGCAAGTCAATCGTTTTGAACTCAGGTCGCTCTGGGATCGCTTTAAAGCCTTCCTTGTAGTGCACTTTTTCACCATCAAGTATGTTTGGGATAAACACAATAGCTGCGATCACCACAATACTTGTTCCAACTAAGCGATTTATAAAACTTGAGTTCACCGATATCCTCTCTATTTTTTAAAATAATTAATAGCATCTGCTACTGTAAAAAATGAACCAAATACAATTAAAATAACATTGTCTTGCTGCTTAGGTAAAATAACACTCAGTGCTCGTTCAACGCTTTCAAAGCTTTGTACCTTGTCGTGAGTAGATACGCTTTGTAGGGCTTCTTTTAAGTTATTAGCACTATCACCACGAGGGCCGCCTAAGCTAGCAAGAAACCAATCATCAACAAGATGGGCTAGCTCTTTGAGCACCGCTGCTTTATCTTTATCAGCAAGCATAGCGGCTAATGCATGAACTTTAAAGCCTTTATCTTTGTAACTTAATAACTTATTGGCTAAATAGCGAGCTGATTCTGGATTGTGAGCGACGTCTGTAAATACCAATGGCTCTGTGCTTAATTGTTCGAAACGCCCTTCCACCACCAAGTTAGCTAAGCAATTCTTTATTACATCAACATTGGGTAATAAATTTAAAACGCTCAACACTGTTAGAGCAGTCGCTGCATTTTGCGCGGGTATTGCAGGCTTATTGAGTGTCAGGTTATGTTTTTCAAACTGCCAATTAAACGTTTTGTCGTGCTCTTTAAAAATAAAGTGAGTGCCTGATAATGTCATATTGGCACTAATCTCGTTACCGTAATCAATCATTGTATGCGGGATAATTAAGTCCCCAATGATAGCGGGGGTATCTTTGCGGAATATACCTGCTTTATCGTACGCCACCAGCTCTCTGGTATCGCCAAGGTATTCTTTGTGGTCTAAATCGATAGTTGTAATCACACTTGCGTATGGCGTTACTATATTTGTTGCATCAAAACGCCCGCCTAAGCCAACTTCTAATAATACATAATCTACTTCAAAGCGCTTAAAAATAGCCAGTGCCCCCAACGTACCGTACTCAAAATACGTAAGCGGTGTGCTACCCCGGCCTTGCTCTAGCGTGTTGAAGGCATCAACATGGTATTGATCATCAAGCTCTTGACCATTTATGCGAACACGTTCGTTATATCGAATTAAATGAGGAGAGGCGTAAGTACCTACGCTGTAACCTTGTGCAAGTAGTAGCGATTCTAAACAGCGCGCAGTCGTGCCTTTGCCGTTTGTGCCGCCAATAAGAATAATTTTGCTGGAAGTGTTTAATAAGCCAATGTTGTTGGCAACAGTAGCAACGCGTTCAAGACCCATTTCAATGTTGGCTGGGTGAACACTTTCTAAATAAAAAAGCCAATCATCAAGGCTTGATGATTGGCTAGGGATTGTTTTTGTCATAGCATAAATCAGAAAAGCTTAAATTTACGCTACTCTATGCTCTTGTTCAGTAGAAGGCAAGTTCATAAATTTAGCAAGCACACGTGCTAACGTATCACGCATTTCACGGCGGTCAACAATCATGTCTATTGCACCGTGCTCAAGTAAAAACTCACTACGCTGAAAACCTTCTGGTAAGGTTTCGCGCACTGTTTGTTCTATTACTCGCGGGCCAGCAAAGCCAATTAAGGCTTTTGGTTCAGCAACGTTAATATCACCTAGCATTGCTAATGAAGCCGATACACCACCCATTGTTGGGTCGGTCATTACCGAAATAAATGGCAACCCTTTTTCGCTCATTTTAGCAAGTGCTGCACTGGTTTTCGCCATTTGCATAAGCGACATAAGTGCTTCTTGCATACGTGCACCACCTGAGGCAGAAAAGCACACTAATGGCATGTTGTGCTCTAAACATTGGTCTACGGCATCAACAAACCGTGCACCAACAACCGAAGCCATTGAACCACCCATAAATGAGAATTCAAAAGCAACCGCAGCAACAGGAATGCCTTTTAAGCGGCCCTTCATTGCAACTAGCGCGTCTTTTTCGCCACTTGATTTTTGGGCTGCGCTAATACGGTCTGAGTATTTTTTAGAGTCTTTAAACTTTAATACATCTTTAGGCTCGTGCTCAGTACCAAGCTCCGTGCGGTCACCTTCATCTAAAAAGTGCTCTAAACGTTTACGGCCGCTCACACGCATGTGATGGTCGCATTTAGGACATACGTTTAATGATTTTTCTAGTTCAGCTTTATATAAAATTGAATCGCAAGCTGTACATTTAGCCCAAACGCCTTCTGGAATTTCTTTACGACCTGACGACTTAGTCGTTTTAGGTAAGATTTTTTCTAACCAACTCATTTGCAACTCTCTTAATGCTGTTCTGTGTCGCGAGTCTGCTAATAAGTAGCAGACAGATTTTTTCAATTAAAACATGAATTACACAAACACGGTATAAAAAACTGGTCTTAGTAGTTAGAGGAAATTAAATTTAGCTATTAATAATTCTAACTAAATATCAACATCAGGTAAAAATAATGGCCCTAGTGGGGTTTTAGGAATATTAAACTGCTCTGGGTAATCAACATCGACTAAATACAAACCAGCGGCTTTAGCTGTTGCACTCGCTTTTGCACGCTCTTTAACATCTAATAGTTCTTTTAACCATATAGGTTGGTGCTTGTGTAAGCCAATATCCATTAAGCAACCGGTTATATTACGCACCATATGATGCAAAAATGCATTCGCCTTAATATCAATTACAACGTAATCACCTTGGCGCTGAACAGATAAGTGATGAATTGTACGTTTAGCGGTATTAGCTTGGCAGTGTAATGCTCTGAATGATGTAAAGTCATGCTCACCAATTAAATGCTGACACGCCTCTTGCATTACCTTTTCATCTAGCTTGTGATGGAAATGAGTAACACCCTCGTTCATAACTGCTCCACGGTATGGATAGTTATAAATAACGTAGCGATACCTTCTTGCGGTTGCACTAAAACGTGCATGAAAGTCTTCTGCAACAGGTTGAGCAAATCGAATAGCAATATCTTTAGGTAGCAAAGTGTTCATACCCATAGTAAACGCGACCATTTCACGAGATGCATTGGTTTCAAAATGAACAACTTGGCCTGTTCCATGCACTCCTGCGTCAGTTCGCCCTGCACACACAATTTCAACTGGGTGGTTACAGATACTCGACAGCGCCTTTTCTACTTCTTGTTGTACGCTATTTACGTGCGATTGACGCTGCCAACCACTATAACGTGCGCCATTATATTCAACCCCAAGTGCTACTCGCATATTTATCGTTTTACCTACTGTACTAATTAACGGCGCATTTTATGCTATCTCGCGGCGCAATAAAAGCGACCGTGATGTAATCATATAAAAACAATAAAAAACCCATAATCAGCATCACCAATTATGGGTTTATCGTATTGAAATTAACACAAATGCTATTGTTGTAATTTTGCTTGCAAACTAAGCGCTTCTTCTTGAACTTCTTCAGGCCCTTTTGCTATTACGTCTTCAATCACCTTAAGCGCGGAATCGAAGTCGTCAATTTCAATATAGGCACGTGCTAAATCCAACTTAGCGGAATAACCTCCACTCTCAGCATCAACGTCTGTTGGATTATCACCAGCAAGCAATGCATCAAACTCACTTAAACCTAAATCTATATTTACGTCATTGTAAGGCTCATGCTCAAGTTCAGCATCGTCACTTTGCTCAAGTAATGAGTCAATATCTACAAAATCGTCTTCACCTAAAGGTTTTGCGTCTTCAGGGACTGGCTCTTTATGATTGAAGACTTCTTCATCAACTAAGTCTTCTTTCAATAAAGAATCAAAGTCAACATCAAACTCGCTGCTATCTTCTATAGCAAGTTCATCGGGAGCGGCTAACTCATTGAGCAATGAATCGAAATCGGTTTCACTTAAATCAGCCATAAATTCATCATCAAGTGCTTCATCTGATACAAGGTTAGTATCACCCTGAGAGTTAACTTGAGTTAGTTCAGCTTCACGATCAACATTAGTTTGTTCATTTATTTCATCGTCCGATTCACTTATAAATGCTGGATTGTCTAGCCCAACGCTGCTATCAGGCGCTAAATAGTCCGCATCAGCGTTATTCGACTCTGTGAGTAAATCATCAAGAGTGTCATCGTTTAAGTCGTTAAGATTGTCGAGCTCACCATCTAGTTCATTAAATTCATCAATTAACAGGTCGTCATTAAAGTTAGTTCCCGCGCTGTCTATATCATCTTCAGCTGAATTTTGATTATCAGCTTCGTTGTTATCAAGCTCTGAAGCTAACGTATCGTCACTGGTTATTTCACTATTATCTTCACCTGAACCTGAGAAATCAGCACCATTATTCGGTCTATTAGGAAGTAGCTCTTCAACTTCTTCTGATGAAACCGCATCATCGCTAACTTGAGCAATTGATCCCTCAACCTCGTCATTGATTTCAAGCTCAGAATCTAGCTCATCTAGTTCATCTAGTTCATCTAGTTCATCTAGTTCATCTAGTTCATCATCAACAGTTTGCTCGATGCCTAAATCAGATGATTCAAACTCTACGCTATTAGGTAAATCAGTGCTATCAGCGTCATCATCTGAAACTGGCACCTCATCTATTTCAACAGGTAAAGGATCAAGTTCTAAATCAACACCGGTTTCTGCTAAATCGTTTTGTGAGTATTCAAGGTTTTCTTCTAAAAATTGTTTTTCATCAGAAGCTTCAGACGCTGATACTTCAATCTCGTCATTAGCTTCTAGCACTAACTCTGATTCATCAAACTCATTATCAAGTAATGGTTCATTATCAAAGTCATCCTCTAGGCTATCTAAATCAAAATTTGATGAAAGTGCTTGCGATAGTTCTTGCTCTGTTTGGCTTGGTGATAATTCTGGTTCATGCTCAATGTCGACTTCCTGAGCAATCGCACTGCCGCCATCATCTAAATCTTGTTCAAATTCTTTAGTATCCGTTCTCTCAATGTCGTTTGGGGGCGTTTCTAAAACTTGCTCTTCAACGCCTTCGACACCCACTGAATCAAACTCTAAATCAGCGCCTAGTAATGAATCTTCGTCCGTATCCTCTGGGACTAAAACGTTGGCTTCTTCATTAATTTCAGGCTCTAAACTTGACTCGTCAAAATCGCTATCAATTAATGGCTCATCATCAAAATCATCTTCTAAGCTATCTAAATCAATATTTGATGAGAGCGCTTGCGATAGTTCTTGCTCTGTTTGACTTGGTGATAGTTCTGGCTCTAGGCCTGCATCTAAAGTTTCATCAATTGTGGTATCACTAACAACTTCATCTAAATTTAATCCATCTAGCTCTTCGTCGTTATCAGAATCACCATCTGGCGTCTCTGAAACAAGCTCCTCAAAGTCTTCTGCATTGACAGAATCAAATTCTAAGTCGGCGTCTAACCCTGCTAAATCAACCTGTGAATCATCAAAGTCCTCTTGCGATAACAATGCTTCATCTGTAATTTCTGGTAGTGGTTCTTCACTTTCTGAATTAGTATCAAGTCCAGAATCTGACTGTTCAAACTCACTATCGATTAACGGCTCATCGTCAAAGTCATCTTCTAGGCTATTTAAATCAATACTTGATGAGAGCGCTTGTGATAATTCTTGCTCTGTTTGACTTGGTGATAGTTCTGAATCAAGTTCTTCATCAGCCAGCACATCGATATCATTATCCGAAAAATCTGAAACCTCTTCTGCAAACTCTCCGTCATCATCTAATTCATTATGCTCTTCTTTTGTCGCGAATTCTTCAGCATCGCCTACCGCCAATAGCTCATTGTCATCAATTATTGGGGCTTCATCAAAATCAGCAGTGGCATGGGGCTCATCATCAAGTTCCTCGTCAAAGTTACTCAAGTCTGCGCCCTTAGAAGTAGAGTCAGCTAAATCTTTTTCTGTTTGACTAACAACATTTTCACCTTCATTGTTAGTAGCCTCTTGCGTTTCAGCCCCTTGATCTTCAGCTATTTCTAACTCAGGGTAATCGTCTAACTCTTCACTAGGCGTTATTGATTCTGTTTCTAGTAATTCATCCTCAAGGGATAAATCAGAGTCTGTGTCTTCTGCTAATGGATCATCACCTAGATCAACTTCAACCTCTTCAATTTCATCGTCCAGATCATCAAGTGTCCAATCAGGGCTTTCTACGTATTCTGAGTCTTCTGGTTGTTGTAATTCATTTAAGAGTTCGTCTACACTTTGCAACGCATCATCGTTATATTCATCTAGTAAATCTTCTGGATCTAAAAGCGTGTCTGATGTGTCTGTAAAATCATCGGCCCCAAAGTCTTCAAGCACTTCATTAGGCTCTAGCTCTTCTTCAAGTGCTGGCTCCTCTTCAAGTGCTGGCTCCTCTTCAAGCTCTGGCTCATCTTCAAGCTCTGGCTCCTCTAAAAGCTCAGGCTCTTCTGCAAGCTCTGGCTCCTCTACAAGCTCTGGCTCCTCTTCAAGCTCGGGCTCTTCTTCAAGCTCTGGCTCCTCTTCAAGCTCAGGCTCTTCTTCAAGCTCTGGCTCTTCTGCAAGCTCTGGCTCTTCTTTAAGCTCGGGCTCCTCTACAAGCTCTGGCTCATCTTCAGACTCATTCTCCGATTCAGATTCAGATTCAGATTCAGATTCATCAATCAAAGCTGAAGCTAAAGATTCGACATCATCAACATTTAACTCTTCTTGTGCATCAGCTAAATCATCGACAGAACCGGCCAAAGCAGTATCAATGTCATCGTTTTCTTCGACTAACGACTCTGTTAGCGTTTCATTAGCTGAATCGTCATCTGCTTCATCAATTAAGCTGTCGATGTCATCCAAATCAAAGTCATCGCTTTCTTCAACTAACGACTCTGTTTGCGCTTCACTTACGGAATCTTCATCTGCTTCATCAATTAAGCTGTCGATATCGTCCAAATCAAAGTCATCGCTTTCTTCAACTAACGACTCTGTTTGCGCTTCACTTACGGAATCTTCATCTGCTTCATCAATTAAGCTGTCGATATCGTCCAAATCAAAGTCATCGCTTTCTTCAACTAACGACTCTGTTTGCGCTTCACTTACGGAATCTTCATCTGCTTCATCAATTAAGCTGTCGATATTGTCCAAATCAAAGTCATCGCTTTCCTCGACTAACTCATCAGTTTGCGTTTCATTAGCTGAATTTTCATCTGCTTCATCAATTAAGCTGTCGATATCGTCCAAATCAAAGTCATCGCTTTCTTCAACTAACTCATCAGTTTGCGCTTCATTTACGGAATCTTCATTTGCTTCATCAATTAAGCTGTCGATATCGTCCAAATCAAAGTCATCGCTTTCTTCAACTAACGACTCTGTTTGCGCTTCACTTACGGAATCTCCATCTGCTTCATCAATTAAGCTGTCGATATCGTCCAAATCAAAGTCATCGCTTTCTTCAACTAACGACTCTGTTTGCGCTTCACTTACGGAATCTTCATCTGCTTCATCAATTAAGCTGTCGATATCGTCCAAATCAAAGTCATCGCTTTCTTCAACTAACTCATCAGTTTGCGCTTCATTTACGGAATCTTCATTTGCTTCATCGATTAAACTGTCGATATCGTCCAAATCAAAGTCATCACTTTCTTCAACTAACTCATCAGTTTGCGCTTCATTTACGGAATCTTCATTTGCTTCATCAATTAAGCTGTCGATATCGTCCAAATCAAAGTCATCACTTTTTTCAACTAACGACTCTGTTTGCGTTTCATTAGCTGAATCATCATTTGCTTCATCAATTAAGCTGTCGATATCGTCCAAATCAAAGTCATCACTTTCTTCAACTAACGTATCCGTTGGCGTTTCATTAGCTGAATCATCATTTGCTTCATCAATTAAGCTGTCGATATCGTCTAAGTCAAAATCGTCACTTTCTTCAGAAGTTTTATCAGACGTGTCTACTGGTTCGGCACTCGTTTGATCAAGTAAATCATCTATATCAAAATCATCGGTCGCAAGCTCTTCGCTCAATGCTGCCATTTCATCGTTAGATTCTAAACTATCACTTTGTGGCTCTTTTTCTGCTGGTGAATCAAACTCAGGTAAGCTGTCATCTTCGTCAAATAGGCTATCTAAGTCATCATTACTTAAAATATCATCAGTGCCAGACGGTTCTTGGTCTAAATCTAAATCAATATCGTCCAAGCTATCATCAGCACTGTCGTCAAATCCTTGTTGCGTGAAAATATCGACTTCATCGTCTTCGTCACTTTCATCATCAAAAACAATATCGTCGCTAAGAAGGCCTTCTAACTCGTCTTGATCAAGTAAGTTATCTGAATCATCAAGTTCGTCTGAGTCATCTTCTAATAAATCATCATCTGGAAGCATGTCACCTTCGAGGTGATCATCTAATTGAACGCTCAAGTCATCCAATGGATCTGGAATGATTGGGTCATCAAGTGGATCAGTTGCTAAGTCATCCTCATTAGAATAAGTTGGAGTTTGCGGTAAAAATTCATCATCTGCTTGAGACTCTTCTTGATTGCCTTTTCTTTTACGAAGAAACATAACAATTGCAAAGATAATCAATAATCCGGGAATGAACATTAACAGCCCAAGCACAATAGGGTTTGACAACAAGGCTAGTAAGTCAAAACTGCTTTGAGGTTCAACCTCTTTAGCTTTTTGCTGGGCAATTATTTCATTTTGTTTAAGTATTAATTCCTTTAGCTGCAGCTGTATTTCACTATCTTGCCCTAATTGTTGGCGAACATTTTCGAGCTCTTTAGAAATTCCAGTCAGCTGTTTTTTAAGGTTATTATTCTCAACTAAAATCTCTTCAACATTTGTTACTGAACTTTTAAACTGTTGCTGTAACTCAACTAATTTATTAGTTTGGTCGGTTTTGATTTCTTTTATTTCTTTTTGTAACTCTTTTTTGGCGTCGTCTACATCAACTTTACGCGCTTGTGTAACTTGTGTTTGAGCTGATGTTATTTCAGTTTGTGTAAGTGTTCCGTTTTTTTTCTTTTCCCATAACTCGTCATCTTGCTCAGAACGCTGCCTAGCTAGTTGAGTATTCACACGTCTAATTTCAGATAAAGTGGGTATTTTTAAATAGGCCCCACTTCGCATATGATTGAGGTTTTGATCTAAAAATGAGTCGGGGTTTTTGTTATACAAGGCCTGCATAACTTGATAAATACTTACAGAGTTATCTGGACGCACTTTTACGGCTATGCGCCAAAGTGTATCGGTGGGTTTAATCGGACCAATAGACCGCCCTTGAGCACCATAGTCAACGCCTTTAGGCCCCTTTAATTGGGTACTATCTTGTGTATATACAGGCGTTACTACCAGTGCAGACGCTAATATTATAAGTATAGCCAAACCGCGCATGCTGATCCTTTAATGTCTAAATGTTACAAAGCACTCATAAATAGGTGCGTAAACATTGATTACTCTTGCCTTATCAGTCTAATGACTGACTCACATTTGTTATTACAATCTATTTTTGTTGCAAGCTCTATTCCAATTACAAACTATAAACCACTTAGGGCACAATATCCATTGCAACACATTGAAAAGAAATACCTTAACAACACATTTTTAATATTAATTTATTGAGTATTATCAGTAACTTTATTAAATATTATAAAAAACGGCAAAAAAGTGGCACTCTATTTAAACAAAAAGCGGCAAACACATAGTGCTTACCGCTTTTAAAGAGTGCTTAACATTTAAAATGTTACATATAATTTTCTATTAACTCTTCAGCTATTTGAACACTATTGGTTGCAGCACCCTTGCGGGTATTATCACTAACAACCCACATATTTAAGCCATGAGGGTGTGAAATATCAGCGCGCAAACGGCCAACATATACAGTATCGTTGCCACTGGCATCGGAAACCGCTGTTGGATAATCACCTTCATCGTCAATTAGCTCAACGCCTGGTGCATCATTTAACAGCTGTTTAACGTGTTCGAAGTCGTATTGCATACGTGTTTCAATATTAATAGATTCAGAATGACCAAAAAACACAGGAACACGCACACACGTTGGGTTTATTGCGATTGTTGTATCACCTAATATTTTGTGCGTTTCGTTTACCATTTTCATTTCTTCGCGGGTATAGCCGTTATCTTCAAAGCAATCTATTTGCGGAATAACATTAAAGGCTATTTGCTTAGGAAATATTTCATTATCCATTGGGCGTGCATTCATCAAGTTAGCTGTTTGCTTTGCTAACTCATCAACAGCTTCTTTCCCAGCCCCTGATACCGCTTGGTAAGTTGATACATTTATTCGATCAATACCATACGCATCGTAAATTGGCTTTAATGCCAACATCATTTGAATAGTCGAACAATTTGGGTTTGCAATAATATTACGATTTCTAAAGTCGGCAAGACTTGAGGCATTCACTTCTGGAACAACAAGGGGGATTTCAAAATCATTTCTAAAATGCGAGGTATTATCAATAACTATACAACCTGCATCGGCTGCAATTGGGGCATATTTTTCTGAGACGCTCCCACCGGCAGAAAACAATCCAATATGCGCTTGGCTAAAATCAAAGCCTTCAACGTCTTGTACTTCAATTGTCTCACCACGAAACTTAATGTCTTCACCTGCACTGCGGCTGCTCGCAAGCAAAAATAGCTGATCAACCGGAAATTTACGATCTGCTAAAGTTTCGATAATTTGACGTCCTACTAAACCAGTAGCACCAAGTACGGCAACGTTATATTTTTGCGACATATTTTTTCCTCTTTAAACGATATTAAAACACCGTTAAATTAATAATTAGTTGGTTAGTTTAAAACCAAGTTGACCTAAGGCAGCTAACTGCGAGCCATCACCTTTAACGGTTAAGGTGCTAAATTCTCTTCTTACAGGATAGTTTTTACGTAAACTATCAAAACCATCCGACTCTAGATGACGAAGTAAAATCCCATCATCCCTTCTTACATCGTAAATTGTGTGCACTAAACGTGCGATGTCTTGCTCTGTAAAACTCTCAGCAATAACCACTTGCGTTATAGCTGGTACGGGCAAAAAATCGGTTAAAGATTTTGAAGCCTCAACGCCTTTAAGCTCACACAGCTTTTGGTAAAGCATTTGTGTGCCTCTGGCCTTGCCTTCAAGTGTATGGCCTGCAATATGCACACTGGCATAGCGTACATGTGCAAGTAAGTCTGTTAAAATATTAGGTTCATTTTCCCACACATCAAGCACTAAATCTAAATCAGCCCCTGCTTCCATTAAATCTAGTAAAGCACTATTGTCAATAACATCCCCTCGGCTGGCATTAATTATCGTAGTACCCGGTTTTAAGGCGTTAAGCCTTACTTTATCCATCATGTGAAGTGTTTTATGTGGCCCTTTTTTAACAAGTGGCACATGGAAAGTTACAATATCTGATTGTGCAAGTAGTTCATCTAACTCTACATGCTCATTCAATAACCCTTGTGCATGTTTTAATGGATCGCACAAAAGCAGCTTTACATTTAATGCTTTTAACTTTTTAGCCAAACAACTGCCAATACTCCCGACCCCTACTATGCCAATAGTTTGGCCTGTTAATGGGCGGGCATTTTCTTGGCTTAATGCAAATAAACTACTAATAACGTACTCTGCAACAGCAACAGCATTACACCCTGGAGCACTTGTAAAAGCGATGTTTTTGTCTTGTAAAAGATCTGTATCAATATGGTCGATACCAATAGTCGCAGTACCAACAAAACTTAATTTATTCGCTTTTGCTAATAGCTCACTAGTAACATTGGTAACTGATCGTGTGAGTAATACTTCTACGTCTATCAGTTGGTCAGGTTTTAAGTTACGTCCATCAAACCGCTCAACCTCACCAAAATCTGAAAAGTACTGCTCAACTAAAGGCATGTTTTGATCGGCAAGAATTTTCATCACAGAGTCCATTTGGCAATTAAGGGCGCTATTGTATCGAACAACCAGACCTTTGCACAAACTAAAAAGGCCGAATCAAAAACTGATCCGGCCTTTTTAGCAAAATAAAATATAATGTTTAAATTACATTGTATTTTTACGCAAACTTCAGTTTATAACTCAAAATCTTTTTTGAATTTTAAACCAAATTCGCTGCGATCATTACTTCTCATAACACCAACAAACCCTGATTGCTGTAAACGACCTACATCGTATACTTCATTCAGTACGTTTTCGCCATAAAGTGTTACTTCCATATCGCCATATGCGTTAGTGTAAGAAATATTAAAGCCAACTAGCTCACGCGAATCAATCGTTTCACTCTGGCTATAAACTGACTGACCTTGCATTTCACTACGGTATGAATAATTAGCATTTAGTGCAACCGTTGCACCACTGTCTAAATCCATAAAGTATGATGGGGCAACCATTACAGTCCAACGAGGTGTTAATGCCGGTGAATCACCTTTACCAATACCTTGAACACCCGCATCAACCTCAGTGATCTCTGAATCTAAGTAACCTACCGCACTTCTTATTGTGAAGTCGTCAGTAATTGCAACGGTGGTTTCAAGTTCTATACCTTGCGCTTTTGATTGGCCTGCATTTTCAACAATAGTTACAAAACCACCACCCGCTGTTGGGTCTGAAAACGGAAGTGCTAAATCAGTGTAATCAGTAACAAATACCGCTAGCATCATAGATACGTTTTCGTGTACTTGGCCTTTTAAACCCATTTCGTAGTTTACGGCTTTAGTTTCGTCGAACGATACAAACTGATCAGGTCCACCAAATGGACGTGGTGGGAAGCCACCAGTTTGATAACCTTTTTGAATTTGACCATAAACGTTCATGTTGTTACTGATTTGGTAAGATGCATTAATATCCCACGTCACAGCGTCAAACTCTGCACTTACGTATTTACGTTCAGCAAATGTAGGGAAAATCGCATCGGCATCTTTCTCATCTTTTGAGTATCGAAGGCCACCACCAATACTTAAATCATCTGTTAAATCGTAACTTGTATTAAAATATACAGCGTATGAGTTTGTTTCTTGGTTTATTTCAAAGTCACCATAGCCACCAAATGAAGGTGTAACACCATCATTTAATAAACCATTAGGTGTGTTGAATGGGCTAAATACAAATGGACCAGAACGCGTAAAGCCATCTTCATTAAAGAAGTAAAGGCCTGATACAAAGTCCATATTGTCGTAAGTCGCATTTAGTTGGATTTCAAACGAGTACTGGTCTGCACCACCCTCTTCTGGGAACTCAGATAAGTTAAGAGGTGACGCATCATCATCAAGTCCACCTTCGTATTCAGAAGTGCGATAACTCGAAATAAATTTAGCCGTGTACGTATCATCGATTGCCCAATCAGCAGTAAATGACGTACCCCACCCTGAGTAAGACGTAGATTCAATACCAGCAACGGTAGTGCCTAGATCATCAGGGTCTGATGGGATCATGTCCTGTGTTAATAAAGGAAAGTCACCATTAAATACATCATTTGCATCAAGCGGCTCAGTTAACTCAATAGTGTAAGGAGATTGACCCGACTCGTTATCAACACCATCAAGTGAAAAAGTAAACGCTAAATCGCTATTAGCCTGCCATTTAAGGGCTACGCGGCCGCTAAACTCTTCTTCTTCACCAATTTCTTTTTCAGGGTTCGTAAGGTTTACTGCTTCGCCAACGCCGTCACGTGTTTTGTATGACGCACTTGCTGACATACTCAACTCATCATTCAATGAGTTATTAAAGTACACATCGCCTGCAATACGGCCACGGCTACCTAACTTTGCAGACGTTGTTAAAATACCTTCATCGCCCGGCTGTTTTGTAATAACGTTTACTGCGCCACCTAACGTGTTACGGCCATATAAGGTACCCTGTGGGCCGCGCAGTACTTCAACACGCTCAACATTTGGTAATGATAAGTTAGACCCCATTTGACGACCTAAGTAAACCCCATCAAGGTATACACCCACACCTGGGTCAGTAGTAATAATGTGATCTTGTAAGCCAATACCACGGATAAATACAGAAGCATGGGCTGCATTGCCTACACCGTAACGTGTGATATTTAGATTAGGGACGTATTTACCAATATCTTCAAGGTTACTCATATTGGCTTTATCAATTAAGTTAGCACCAATTGATGTGATAGCGGTTGGAGATTCAAACAAGCTCTCTGTACGTTTACGAGCTGTAACTTCAATTTTTTCAAACGCATCTTGCTTTGCTGTTGTTTTGGTTTCTTCAGCGTTTACTGAGGTAGTCAGGGCAGCAACTATTGCTAGGCTTAACTGTGAGAGTTTGCGTAGTTTCAAAATATTCTCCAAAGGATACCGTAAATTATTTATTATGCATTTACTGGTGCAACCAGTAAGTTTTGGGCATAAAAAAAGATGCGTGGTAGCATCTTTCCTCTGGAAGGGCATTATATTACACAATTGTGAATTTATGTATTTATTTTTTGATAAAAGTAAAAATGTACCTAACGGAGGAAATTTAACACATTGCAGCGATACTTACTTCTTATGCAATTACGGCATAAAACCTCACGCTATAAATATATGTTATGAAATTAAATTGGTTGCAACTTATTTTGATATTTTACTTAAAATCATTAACCTACATTAAAAATTTCAAGTATATACCGCAAAAAACAATAACAAAGTATTAAGTTTATTAATTTTTATTACTAACTTGCTAAATTGATTAGATATAGCTCTATTTCACTTCTATAATACGCTTGAATCAACATCTAATTAACTAATAGGAAATACATATGAAAAAGCTATCTGTAGCAGTAGCATTATGTGCGGCTTTAGCAACAAACTATGCTAGCGCCGAAGTTCGAATTAATGGCTTTGCATCAATTGTCGGTGGAAAGAGCCTTGATAGTGACAGCACCTTATATGGATATGATGATGACATTTCATTTAAAAACGAAAGTGTCTTTGCATTACAGCTATCAGCTGACCTAATGGAGAAACTAACGGCCACAGCTCAAATTGTTGCCCGTGGTGAAAATGATTTCGACGCAGAATTTGAATGGGCTTACGTAACTTATGAACTAAGCGACGAGTTACAAATTAGCGCGGGTAAAATGCGAGCTCCATTTTTCCGCTATTCAGACTTTTTGGATGTTGGTTACGCTTATCGTTGGGTACGCCCACCTCAGTCAGTTTATGGTATTCCTTTTTCTACATATGAAGGTTTAAGCTTATTGCACAATACACAGCTTGGCGATTGGGATTCAACGGTACAACTAATGTACGGAAGCTACGATGGCGAATTAGATGCGATTACTGAAAAAACTCAAGGCGAACTTAACGATTTTGCAGGCATTAACTGGACACTTGCATATGACTGGTTCAGTGTACGTGCTGCATACTTGGTTGCAGAAACATCATTTGCACTTGACGGAACAGACCCTAGCGGTGCTGCGTTAAATGGCTTAGAAGCGGCACTTCGTGCAAACAGCTTAAACACGTTAGCTGACGATATTGCAATTAACGAAGATGACAGTTACTTCCTAGGCTTTGGCTTCTCAATTGATTATGATAATTTCTTATTCGACGCTGAATATACACAGTTTGAAGTAGAAAACAGCATTTTGACTGAGCAAACACAATACTATGTATCTGTAGGTTATCGCTTGGATGACGTTATAGTTCATTTTACGTATGAAGATAATGACGACAAACATGATGCATCTCGCTTCGATCCAATTGCAACAGTACCAAGTCTGAATGCTGCTATAAACGGTGCATTGACAGGTGTTCAAGCGCAAAGCAATGTATACACTATCGGCGCGCGTTATGACTTCCACCCTTCTGCAGCATTTAAAATTGACTTTAGCCGCTTTGAAGACGATGTAACCGATACAGAAACTGATGTTGTTGCTGTTGGCGTTGATCTTGTATTTTAATTGGAGCAGATAATGAAAAAATTAATTTTAGCTAGTGCACTTTCATTGTGCTCAATTAATGCTTTTGCAGAAGTTGCAGTAATAGTTAACGCTGGTAACGCAAATGCTTTAGATGCAGATACAATTAAAAAGATATACCTTGGTAAAGCCAAGTCATTTGGTGATGGTACTAAGGTAAACCCAGTAAACCAAGATGGTACCGCTGCTGCAGATGAGTTTAACGATAAAGTTGTAGGTAAATCTGGCAGCCAGCTTAATGCTTACTGGTCTAAACTTGTATTTACAGGTAAAGGGACACCTCCAGAGAAATTAGGCTCAGATCAAGCTGTAATAGATTTTGTAGCAGCTAATGCTGATGCTATCGGTTATGTAGATAGCGCAAAAGTTAGTGACAATGTAAAAGTGGTTGCGACCTTTTAGCCGTTAGCCCGTAAATTAAAAAAACCACCAAATGGTGGTTTTTTTGTACCTGTAAAAAGTTATGTCTGTTGGCTTAACAAGTTAATCTCGTGTCCAATCTTGCGTTCTAAGTTGTTCTATTGTTGCAGGCTGGTGAGACATACCTAGCTAGCCTTCAAAACAACAAAGCCTCCAAAAGGAGGCTTTAATAGAGACTTTAGCTGTTCAGGTTAATTATTCAATTCTGAATTTGGCTGTAGCGTCTAATAAGTTATCTGATAAGTAATGTAGGTTTTTAGCTACATCTCTTACAGCCAGTAATGAGTCCATGGTATCTTCAAAAGAAACATGCATATTAGATACATTTTCTACAACCATGGCTGCAACCGATGTTTGCTCTTCAGTTGCTGCTGCTATTTGTGAGTTCATGCCATTTATTTCTAGCATTTGCTCAGCAATCTTCTCAATTGATATTCCTGTTTTTTCAGCCGCTGTTGCATTATCTGTTGCCATATCTCGAGCTGAAGTCATCGCGGTAACCGAATCGTTAGCTGCGGTCGTTAAAGCACCTAACAATTCGCGTATTTCATTCGTTGAATGGGCGGTTCGTGAAGCAAGTTCTCGTACTTCATCAGCTACTACCGCAAACCCACGGCCATGCTCACCAGCACGCGCAGCCTCAATAGCCGCATTAAGCGCAAGTAAGTTGGTTTGATCGGCAATTGAAGTAATTACATTCAATATTTGTGATACGTTTTTTGTATCGTCCGCAAGTTTATTAATTGTTGTTGCTGCTTGGTTAATTTCATCACTTAGCGTACGAGATGCATTGACAGACATTTGTACCTGGGTACGGCTTTGCTCTACTTCTTTTTCTGCCGTTTCAGCCGCATGTGATGCATTTGCTGCAGATTGAGAAATATCACCAACGCTTTGCTTCATCTCTTCCATTGATTGCTTAACAATTTCAGCATCTGTTGTTTGTTTTGTTGTTGCGCGTTCAGCCTGCTCCATACCCTGTACTAAACGGGTAGAGTTTTCCATCAATGGTTCACATACAGCAATTACTTCAAGTACGGTTTCTTTTAACAGCGCAATAAAAGCATTAAAGTTAATAGAAACTTGGCCAATTTCATCTTTAGAATTCACGGTTAATTGAGTACTTAAAGAGCCTTTTCCATTTGCTAATAAGCTTAAATTATTTGCAGCATCGCTTGCTGATGAGCCAATATTTTTAGCAATCCAAATCGCCATAAATAAAAGCAGTAATAAAGATACAATAGATACAACAAGCATTAAAGTAAGCGCATTATCAGAGCGCGTATTAGTGCTTTCAACTAATTCAAAAAAACGGTTGTCTGCCTTTTGTTGGGCTGCTTTAAAGCTCTCTAAAACAGAACCATAAAGACTTGTTTTTAACTGGGCTTGCTGCTGAATTTTACTAAAATCGGCAGTGCCATTTACCATACCATTAGCAATTGTAGCTGATATCTTCTCGTAGTCGGCTAATTCTTTCACTACATCATTGCTAATGTAGCTATTACTCATTTGCTTGATTAAATTTATGTTTGATTCAATTGTTTTGTAAGTATCATCAGCTTTAGTTATTAAGTCTTGTTCGCCAAATGTAACTGCTTGGGTGTAAAGCTCATCTAGTTTTTCTAACAGCCCTACGTTCGCTGATGTTAACTTTACAACCTTATATGAAGAGTTGCCCATTTCATCTAAAGAAGCTCTATTATCATCTATGGCAAGAAAATTAATTAATACCATAATTATAAAAGCAACAACTGCAATACATGTTATTGCATGTATTTTTTTAGTTATGCTTAGGTTTTGAAAAGAGAAGCCTGAAGCCATACTATTTACCTTTTTGAGTTATCTAAATATATTATCGGCTCAATACTGATAAGTGTGAGTTAAATTTGTAAAATTTCTAGTTTTTTTTTTATTTTAATCATTAATTAAGCTAAAAACTGAAATTAACACAAGTAAATTGACTTTATTGGGTACACGATGTGTTTCCTGTTAAAAATATCACCAAAGAATCTAAATTATTGTTATAACCAAACGTTTTAAGTGCAAAAAACAACCAAAGCAAATTTTAGGTATAAAAAAACCAGTAACATAATTGCTACTGGTTTTAAATTTGGTGCGGATGGGGGGACTTGAACCCCCACGCCCTAAAGCACTACCCCCTCAAGGTAGCGTGTCTACCAATTCCACCACATCCGCATTTTAAATTTTTGTTCGCTTGTTTTATCTGTTTGAGGTTAACAAATAGCTGAACAGTAAACTGTATTAGTTTGGTACGTCTGAGTTACTTTCTTTGTTAGAAGTAACTGGAACATCTTCTTCAACCGGCACTACTGTTTCTATAGCTGGTGCTGCTTCTAGATTTTCCCATTCATCAGTCTGTTTTATCTGACCGGCTGTTAAGTTACCTAGAACAATACTCAACACAAAAAAGACTGTAGCTAGGCTTGTTGTTGTCTTTGTCATAAAGTTACCAGCACCTGAAGAACCAAACACAGTCCCAGAAGCGCCTGCACCAAATGAAGAACCCATATCAGCACCTTTACCTTGTTGGATTAAAACCATACCAACTAAAGCTAAAGCTACAACTAAATAAACTACTAATAAAATTTCGTACATCTTATACGGTCCCTTTTGCACTGTTACAGATAGCAACAAAAGATGCTGCTTTTAGACTGGCGCCACCAATAAGGCCACCATCAATATCTGGTTGTGCAAATAATAATTCGCTATTTTTTTCGTTAACGCTTCCACCATATAAGATGGTAAGCCCTTGTGCTAAATCACTGTCTAAAGACGCAATTTTGTCACGGATAAATTTATGAACAGCTTGTGCCTGTTCTGGCGATGCAGTCTTACCTGTGCCTATGGCCCAAACGGGCTCGTATGCTATCACAGAATCTTTCAGCGCTGCTACACCTAATTTTTTAATTACCGCATCTATTTGAGCAGCAACTACATATTCTGTTTGTCCACTTTCTTGCTCTGTTTCACTCTCGCCAACACAAAGAACGGGAATTAAACCAGCTGATTGAGCTCTAGCAAATTTATCAGCAATAACATCGCTGCTTTCGTTGTAAATACTACGACGCTCTGAATGGCCAACTAGTGCATAATTTACGCCAAGGTCTTTCAGTAGTTGTGCATCAACTTCACCGGTAAAAGCGCCAGGCATGTTTTCAGATACAGTTTGAGCACCTGTTATAACACCGCTTGCAATCATTGCTGAAACAAGTGGGAATGGAGGAAATAAAATAACATCTATTTCTGGTGATTTAATACTATTTATAGCATCCGACATATCTTTGACTAGCTCTATTGAGCCATTCATTTTCCAATTGCCAGCGACCATTGCCTTACGTATTGCCATTTTCCACTCCACATTAGAAAGCGGGCGAGATATTAACTTTTCTCGCCCAAAGTTACAAGAGGTTATTGTTATCAATCAGGTTGTTTGCTCATAGATTCGACAATCTCTGCAATCTTACGTGCACTGTCTAATACTATTTTTTCTTGCTCTGCTTCAACCATAACACGAACGACAGGTTCAGTGCCTGATTTACGGAGTAAAACGCGGCCTTTATTGCCTAAGTTTTGTTCCACTTCTTCGACTGCCGCAAGCACTTTTGGCGCCGTTGTAGGATCGGTACCCGGTGTATAACGCACGTTAATCATTTTCATTGGGTATTTTGTAAACCCGGCGCCTAAATCTTGAAGCGTTCTATTTTGTGCAACCATAGCAGCCAGCACTTGCAAGCTTGATATAATACCATCACCCGTTGAAATTAAGTCTAGATTGAGTACATGGCCTGAACTCTCTCCACCAATTTTCCACCCTTTTTGCTGAAGTAATTCCATTACATAGCGATCGCCAACTTTGCTTCTAGCAAACTCAATGCCTTTTGCTTTAAGTGCATTTTCAAGGCCCATATTTGACATAACAGTACCAACAACACCGCCACCTAAAATATGATCGTTCGCTGCCTGACAAGCAATTATATAAACTAAGTCGTCACCATCAAATACACGGCCATTATGGTCAACCATCATTACACGGTCGCCGTCACCATCATAAGCTATACCTACATCGGCTTTATGTTCAAGTACTTTGCGTTTTAACGTGTCTACATGAGTTGCACCGCATTCATGGTTTATATTTACACCATTTGGCTCACATGCATGCGTAATTACGTCAGCGCCGAGCTCACGCATAACTGATGGGGCAATATGATATGTTGCGCCGTTAGCGCAATCTACAACCACTTTTAATCCCTCTAAAGACAACCCTTGTGGAAATTGACTCTTACAAAACTCAATATAACGTCCGTCTGCGCTTGCCAAGCGTGTTGCTTTACCTAACTTATCTGAGGCCACACAGGTCATTTGCTCATCAAGCATTGCCTCTATTTCAAGCTCTACAGCATCATCAAGTTTTAAACCTTGACCATTAAAAAATTTGATACCGTTGTCGTAATATGGATTATGTGATGCGCTTATTACAATACCGGCTTCAGCCCTAAATGTTTGTGCTAAATAAGCAACGGCCGGCGTAGGCATTGGGCCAAGCAGAACAACATCAATACCGGCGGCTATTAAACCTGCTTCAAGGGCTGTTTCAAGCATGTAACCAGAAATACGTGTGTCTTTACCAATAATAACTTTTTTTGTTCCACCTTTTGATAGCACACGTCCTGCAGCCCAACCCAGTTTCATTGCAAACTCAGGGTTGATTGGCGCTGTTCCCACTAAACCACGTACGCCATCTGTGCCAAAATACTTTCTTTGTTTCATTCTATTATTCCTTTTATACACGCTTGGTAAACACCAAGTACATCTGCAGTTTCTTTTACGTCGTGAACGCGTATTATTTTTGCACCATTTTGTGCGGCAATAAGTGCGCCAGCTAAACTGCCGGCCATTCGTTCGCTTGTGTCTCTGTTTAACAGGTTACCAATCATCGACTTGCGAGAAAGCCCTGCTAATAATGGCAAGCCTAATTTATTAAAATCATTAAACTTGGTCAAAATTTCGTAGTTATGGCTTAATGTTTTTCCAAATCCAAAGCCTGGGTCAAGAATAAGCTGCTGAGTTTTTATTCCCATCGCCTCACAGGCACTAACGCGACGTTTAAAAAATTCATTAATATCGCCAATTAAATCATTATATTGTGGAGATGTTTGCATACTTCGGGGCTGACCCTGCATGTGCATTAAGCAAATTGCGATATTTTCAAATTGTGAAACAACATTCAGTGCGTCAGGCTCTTGTAATGCGCGAACATCATTTACCATATCTGCACCAGCTAAAATAGCCTGCCTCATCACCTCAGCTTTACTCGTATCGACAGAAATAACACAATCACTCTGAGCACGTATAGCTCTTATTATTGGAACCACTCGTTCAAGCTCATCATCAAGGCTAACTGCCTGAGCACCAGGTCGAGTAGACTCACCACCAATATCTATTATTTTTGCGCCATCAGTTAATAGCTGTAATGCACGCTGCACAGCGATGCTGGGCTCTATAAATTTACCACCATCTGAAAATGAATCTGGGGTTACATTTAATATACCCATAATCACAGGCTCAATTAAATTTAGTTCTCGACCATTTGGTAAGTTAATAATGTTGTTCATAACGAGCCTTGTTTGCTTTTCAGAATTCAAACAAATCTAACTAAAAATTAGAGCGAAATTGAAACCGATACAAAAAAGCCCCGAAGTACGGGGCTTTTTGAGTATTTTAACGATTATTCGGCTTTGTCATCAACATTTGTTTCATCTTTTTTAGATGATTCTGTTGTTGATTGACTTTCATCACTAACAGATTCCTTTACAGAATCTGTTTGTGGTGCTTTTGGCTCATGGCGGTCATGAGCATCGCGTGGCTCACGCACTGGCTGGCGCGCCATTAAGTCGTCAATTTGCTTAGCATCAATCGTTTCGTATTTCATTAACGCGTCTTTCATTGAATGAAGAATATCAATATTCTCTTTCAATATTTTTTCGGCACGTTCATAGTTTCTATCTGAAAACAAACGAACCTCTGCATCAATTACTTTAGCTGTATCATCCGACATGTTAGATGCACGACTACCGCCACCACCCATGTACATTTCGTTTTGATCTTCGGCGTAAAGTAGTGGTCCTAATTTTTCGCTTAAACCCCAATGTGTAACCATTTTGCGTGCTATGTCTGTTGCACGTTCAATATCGTTACTCGCACCGGTAGTCACTTTATCGGCACCGTAAATAAGTGCTTCAGCGATTCGACCACCATAAAGGCTAGAAATCATTGATTCTAATAGCTCTTTAGAATGACTAACACGATCTTGTTCTGGTAAATACATAGTCACACCTAGCGCACGGCCACGTGGAATGATAGATACCTTATAAACAGGGTCATGCTCTGGCACCATGCGACCAACAATTGCATGGCCGGCTTCGTGGTATGCCGTCATTTCTTTCTCTTGCTCGCTCATCACCATGGTCTTGCGCTCTGCGCCCATCATGATTTTGTCTTTAGCAGCATCAAACTCAGCCATATTTACAACACGTTTGTTACCACGTGCAGCATAAAGTGCAGCTTCGTTGACTAAGTTAGCTAAATCAGCACCGGAAAAACCGGGTGTACCGCGAGCAATAACAGCTGCATCAACGTTGTCACCTAATGGTACTTTACGCATGTGCACTTTAATAATCTGTTCACGACCGCGTATATCAGGTAAACCAACTTCTACTTGACGGTCAAAACGACCAGGACGAAGTAATGCAGGGTCTAATACGTCTGGGCGGTTAGTCGCAGCAATAACAATAATGCCTTCGTTACCACCAAAACCATCCATTTCTACCAGCATTTGGTTTAATGTTTGTTCGCGCTCATCGTTACCGCCGCCCATACCTGCGCCACGTTTACGACCTACTGCATCAATTTCATCGATGAAAATAATACAAGGCGCTGCTTTTTTGGCTTGTTCAAACATGTCACGTACGCGCGATGCGCCTACACCAACGAACATTTCAACAAAGTCAGAACCCGAAATTGTAAAAAAGGGTACTTTTGCTTCACCGGCAACGGCCTTAGCAAGCAACGTTTTACCTGTACCTGGCGGTCCAACCATAAGTACACCCTTAGGTATACTACCACCTAATTTTTGGAATTTAGACGGGTCGCGCAGGAAGTCCACCAATTCGGTAACGTCTTCTTTTGCTTCATCACAACCAGCAACATCAGCGAACGTAGTTTTAATTTGATCTTCGCTCATTAGACGTGCTTTGCTCTTGCCGAATGACATAGCGCCTTTGCCGCCACCGCCTTGCATTTGACGCATGAAGAAAATCCACACACCAATAAGCAGTATCATCGGGAACCAAGAAATAAATATGCTTGCTAAAAATGATTGTTCTTCAGGCTTTACACCTTTCACGTTTACATCACTTTTAAGTAAGTCATTTAAAATGTCTTTGTCGTAGATTGGCATAATGGTTTGAAAGCGCTCACCATTATTTTTAGTACCTGTGATTGTTCCACTGGTGCTCTCGATTGCCACTTCTTGTATTGAGCCATTTCGGGCATCTTTTACAAACTGACTGTAACTTGTTTGACGGTCGATTTGCTCGCCACCATTAAAGCTCTGAAAGACTGACATAAGCACAACTGCAATGACCAGCCATAGTATTAAATTTTTCGCCATATCGCTCAAGGGGTTAACCTCTTGTATCCAATTAATTTAAATTCAACTAAACGCCAAGCAACTGTACTACAGTTTGTATCCAGTCGCTACTATATATACTTCCCGAGAACGGGCACGTGAGGCATCAGGTTTGCGTATTTTCACTGCTTTAAAACTATTACGTACTTCCTGCAAGTATTGATCAAAGCCTTCGCCTTGGAAAACCTTAACAATAAATGCACCATTTTTCTTTAGAACTTGATTACACATATCTAGCGCAAGCTCAACTAAATACATACTTCCAGCTTGGTCCACTGAGTTATTACCACTCATATTCGGTGCCATGTCAGAGAGTACCACATCAACATTTTTTCCATCAATGCGTTTTAATAAAGCATCTAACACGGCTTCTTCACGAAAGTCACCTTGTAAAAAATCAACTCCCGCTAGAGAGTCCATAGGTAAAATATCACAAGCAACAACTTGCCCCTTGTCACCTACCTTCTCGGCTAAATACTGTGACCAACTACCCGGGGCAGCCCCTAAATCCACCACAGTCATACTAGGGCGAAGTAACTTGTCTCTATTTTGTACTTCATCTAATTTAAAAACCGCTCTTGAACGCCAGCCTTTTTTTTGCGCTTCCTGAACATATTTATCATCAAAATGTTCTTTCAACCATCGCTGTGAACTGGCTGACTGTTTTTTATTTGTCATAAATTACACGCAACTAATTAGTAATATTCTCTAGATGGCGTTAGAATACCCTTAATTCAAGCCATATTCAGCAAAATTTGTATAAACATGACATTATCAAATAAACAAAAGCAGTTTTTAAAAGGCGAGGCACATAGCCTTAAGCCTGTAGTTTTACTAGGTTCTAACGGTTTAACCGAAGGCGTAGTGATGGAAATTCAAAGTGCACTAGAAATTCACGAATTAATCAAAGTTAAAGTACCAACTGACGATCGTGAAACCAAAGCGCTTATTTTTGAAGCTATCGTTCGTGAAACAGGTGCGACAAAGCTTCAAACAATTGGCCACACTATTGTGCTTTATCGCCAAAGCCCTGAGAAAAAAATTCAACTGCCGCGTAACTAATTTACTTTCTGAGTAAATTATTGCGCTTAATAAAAAAACCAGCTATCAGCTGGTTTTTTTATTATTTATTTAGCCCTGAATTCTAAAAAGTAAAATTCATTTCTAAGTCTTTGAGTAAATATTTAATTTCTGCATGATGCTTTTTTTTGCTTAACAAGAAATAGCGTGAAAACTGCATTTCACTCATTGGTTCTATTTCTTCATTTGAAAGCAACGTTGCAAGTTCTGGAGTTGTATTGCTATGACCAATCACAGCAACTACGCCATTCAAAGACACTATCTGGCTTTTTAAATCTGCCAAATCTCTAGCATTGTAAATCTTTATTTCAGAATCAAAATGCGCAGCAAGTGGGCCTGCTGTTTGTAAAGTACGTTTATAGTTACTACTAAATACATGTACTTTATCAAATTGCTTAAATAATGTGACTAGCTGCTCTGCCCGTTTATAGCCTTTTTGGGTTAACCCTGGGTTTTTACCTGCTAGTTTTTCACTATGGCGAAAAAGGTATATTTTTTCTGGAGCCGAAAATACATATTGGCTATTAAATAAAACTGCACATAACAAGATAAAAACACCGTATTTTACTTTCATATTGTCTGCTCACGTTTGTACGTCAACAAACGATTAATAAACTCGGTTGTTAACTCATTAATTAACCCTGTCTCGGCGTTTAACACTAAGCTAAAGCCAATATTTAAATGGGGGAATACCACCAAATCACTTCGGTATCCTTGCACCCAACCACTATGATAATACAAGGTTTCATTATCGTAATTGTATACTCGCCAGCCTAAGCCGTAATAAGCTTCGTGTAACTGTTTTTTCCACACCCTGCGGTACATTTCTTTTTTAGTGCGTGTATAGGGCCGAGTTTGTTTAGACAAAGCATCAAGTGACAACACTTCAGGATATTGACCTAATTGTGCCTTTAACCAGATAGCCATATCGCTTGCACTAGCATTAACACCAGCTGCTGGTCCAACTTTGTAGTAATTTTTTTTCAGCTTTGCAGTGTACCAACGTTTTTTTCCACGTACGTGCGGTAAAGCGTAATTACTATCAACCACCATGGCTTCATAACCCAAGCTAGCATCAATCATATCAAGTGGCTGAAAAATGCCTTCATTTAGCCATTGTGAATAATCTTTATTTGTACTTTTTAAAATAACATCATCAATTAAACTAAACATGACGTTTTGATAACCGTAGCATATACCAGGCTCGCAAATAGGTTTAACCGTCACTAACTTTTGTACTATATCGGGATAATCCATTCGCGACTCAATTAAATTGTCATATGCGTTTGGCACCAAGCCGCTAGAATGGCTAAGTAAGTGATAAACTTTTAAGTTTTTTTCGTATTCTGTGCCTATAAAATCAGGTAAGTAATTACTGACGGAGTTATCTAATTTTATGAGCCCATCACTAGATAATTTTGCAGCCAGAGAGCCTGCAAATGTTTTAGACACCGACGCCAGTCTAAAACGAGTGTGAACATTAACCTTTTGACCATTTCGGGCTTTTGTTCGTCCGACCGCATGGATGTAATCACTATTGCCTAAGTTAACTATCGAAAGTGCAGCCCCTGGAATGCCTTTACTCGTGAGTTTTTTTTCTGCGTAACGGCCATACTTTTTTACAAAACTATCCCAATTTGGGTCTTGCTGCGCTGCAAAACTAACGGTTGCATACACAAAACACACTGCAGTTAAGCAATACTTTAAAAGTGGTAAGCGCTTCATTTTTTAATACTTTATCTTTTTAACTGCCTCTGTATGCATAATATCATGAACTTTTCTTTGGACTAACGTACAATACAAAAATTATTGTACTTTTTGTGGGTGTTAAGTATTTATGCGTTTTTTAGTTGTATTACTTTTTGTTTTATTTTCATCAGGTTGTGCCATTACCAAACAACCAGCAGAACCTTTGGCTATGCCGTTAAAGCCAGCATTAACAACGCAAACGTATCAGCTTAAATACCAAACAGATCATGCTTCACCAAAAGTGAAGTCGGTGCAATTGCCTGCACACAAAGTTTTACAAAATCAAACTGTAAAAATAATTACCGATAAAGCAAGTGTAACCGACACTCTACTATCGCAAATAAGCCAAGCACTTAACGATAAACAGCTTAAAGTTACGAGTAAAAATAACAGTGATTACACGCTGACTATTCAAAAGCTCGACTTAACATTTAAAGAAAACACACAGTATTCAATTGCCACACCTGAAAAGCCATTTGTCTTGTTTGAAAATATTGCAAAGCAATACCCAACGCAGCAATGTGCATCTATTTTTGCAGAAGTTAATATGCGTTTAACACACAAAGCGTCTGGCGATGTGGTGTGGTTTGCAACGTCGTCGATAGATAGCGCCAGCTTTCACCGAGAGCCGCTAATTTACAGCTTAAGTGAAGAACAAAGAATTACAAACGAACTAGAGGTTGTTGCATTTATCCACCAGCAAAACACAGAAGAAGCACGTTTAGCTAGAGTGGGTAAAGAGGTGAAAATCCCTGAGTATCAAATGCTGTCTAAATTATCTAGCCTAAGTAAGTTAAGTGGTCCGTGTAGCCGCACAGAAGTCAGTGCTCTAACACCTATGATGCAATTTTACTTAAGCAGTATCTTAATAGATAAAATTAAAGTTCAGTAAAAGTAACATTTACTACATTTTTTTACAGATTAAGGGTACACCTTAACAATATACTACGCACTATAACAACAAACAATCAGGCTCAACGTGGATGAAATATACCTTACTTAACCGTACTCTTTTTAGTATTGTCTTGTTCAGTTTGAGCCTTATAGCGACCTCAGCCCAAGCAAGTAATCGTTATTATGCAGACAACACCCTTGAGCCAACTCAAGGCTTTGCATGGGACTGGAGCGCAGGGGCAAGTTATTTTGTAGAAGATACCTACCTAGTCGGCACTAATGCCTACGACACCGATTTAGAGCTCGATTTAAGCCTTGCTGTATCATACGACCGATTTTATCTCGACTTTGACCATAACCAACTCAGTGGTGGTCTTATTATCGGCTATAGTATCATTGATAAGTATGATTGGGGCTTGGATATACTGGGCACGAACACCCAAGCAGGCTTTGACGAGAAAGGCCTTGGCTTTTATAACAGTGGTGTAATTGCAGAGCTTGATGGCATAAAGTCTCGTCGCTATGATTTTGGTGTTGGTCTAAGGCTTACACGCCGATTCGAAAACTCTCAAATTTCATTTGAATACCTTTATGATGTTTCTGGCGCCCATAACAGCTGGGTTGTTAACACCTTCTTTAGCCAAATTTTACCGTGGCGAAACTGGGAATTTAGATCCGGTGTTGGCGTAAGTGCTTATTCAGCTGATTTTACAAATTATTATTTTGGCATTGACCAAGAAGAAGTAGCCGAAAACCGACCTTTTTATGATGCACATGCAAGTACCAGCCTAATATTTGAATTTCATGCTGAATACCCAATAAGCCAAGATTGGGTTTTTCTAGCTGGCTTTCTTTCCACATGGTTTTCAGCAGAAATCGACGACAGCCCAATTATTTCTCAAGGGTATCAGCATAAAGCCAAGGTAGGCCTACGTTATGTTTTTTAGATGGTTTTGTTTACTAATAATTTTTCCTGTATCAGCGCTTGCGCAATCTAGCGATACACAAAATACTTTAACCGCGGTTCCTGATACGTGCGTAGCTCTTCGTGAAAGCCGCGATTGTTATGCCGACGTTGTTATTACGTGGCACCAACCCATTATTGGTAATTATTGCCTACGCGATGCAACATCAAAATACATTATGCAATGTTGGCTCAAACAGCAACAAGGCACATTAAATTACGCGTTTGATTCTAAGCAAAGTATCGCATTTGAACTATTTGATAGTAATACATCAAAAATAATTGGCACTGCAGAAGTAAAACTTCAGTGGGTATATCAAAACAGACAAAAAAAGCGTCGCTGGCGATTATTTTAGCCACTGCATTAAGGATAATTTATGGATAATTACGGCACTATTTTATTAGTAGAAGATGATGCATCATTGGCTCAGTGGGTAGCCGAATACCTAACTGAACAAGGCTACACTACCCATGTTTGTCACCGAGGTGATGAAGTTGTCAGTCAGGTAAAAACCTTGAACCCAAACATTGTCCTACTTGATATTATGTTACCTGGTCAAGATGGCATTAGTGTATGTAGAGAACTTCGTAGCTTTTATAATGCGCCTATTATTATGCTTACAGCACGTGATGAAGAAATGGATGAAGTTATAGGTTTAGAGGTCGGTGCGAGCGATTATATAATGAAACCAGTACGCCCGCGCGCTTTGCTCGCTCGTATAAAAGCGGCACTTCGTCAAAGCAGTGAGCCCAATAAATTGGAAAAAGTAGAAACCACAATTTCGGTCGGTTCGCTTAATATTAATACCGAATCGAGAAACGTGAAATTTAACGGCCAAGACGTTAATATTTCCAGTGCAGAATATTTACTCCTGCATTATTTGGCAAGTAATGCAGGGCAAGTTGTATCACGTGACGCGGTTTTTAAAGCCACTAAAGGGCGTGAATACGACGGACTTGATAGAAGTGTCGATGTGCTTATTTCTGCACTAAGAAAAAAGTTTAGCGACGACCCACAAAACCCTGAAAAAATTAAGACAATTTGGGGGCGTGGTTACTTGCTCGTCTCTACTGCATGGTAACTTACAGCTGTATGCTTAAATGAAAAAGTTTTACATATCACTACTTGGCAGCGCACTGATATCTATTGTGGTTTTAGGGTGGCTTATAGACGCCTTTAGCCAGCAAGCACATACCCCACAAGACGAATTTAGTGTGCAAAGTAAAATGATGATGGGATTTAGTAAACAACTGGCAAATATTCCCACCTCTGAACGTGGCGCATATGTTAAGCAGCTAGGTGAAGAGTTTGATCTATCAATCGATTATAAACCTAATGAATCACTTGCTTTACCTCCTTCATTATTACTTCAAATGCATGCTGTTGGCGGATTGATTTTAGAAGATCAGCAAGGTTTTTATATGCTGTATAGTAACCAAGCGCTAAACCCCTTTCATATTTCTATGCGACTTAAAAAAAGCGCAGACACCGATAAACGAAACGATATATTTTTAACTTTGCTTTTTTATGCTGGCTTATGCATTTTAATGGGATTCATTATTGCGCCACTCGCTAAGCGACTAAGTGTACTCAATGAGGCTGCTAAACAGTTTGCATCAGGCAATACACAAGCCAGAATTAACGCCTCGCATTTTACGTATATAAGAGATGTAGAGTTAACGTTTAATCGTATGGCGAGCCAAATAGAAAAACTTGTCGCTGAAAATAAGTTAATGGCATCAAGTTTATCGCACGATATACGCACCCCTATTGCCTGTCTTCGCTTTGGCTTAGATGCCGCCTTAGATACCCATGATGAGAAAAAAATAAAAACCTATTTAGAGCGCATGGAAAACGATTTAGATCACATGGAATCCATGCTTAAAAGCTACTTAGCGTTTGCAACACTTGAGCAAAACGCAAACAAATTGACGTACTCTTCTACAAATATAAAGCATTACCTTGAAAACATTTTAGTTCAGCTTGCCCCAAAGTTAGAATCACAAATGCTAACTGTTGACCTTAATAGCTCAACTGACATTATTGTGGCCGACCTTCATTGGTTAGCACGTGCTATTACAAACCTGCTGACCAATGCATGCGATTTTGCCGAACAATATATCTACTTGAGCGCCAAGGTTCACGAACGCCAACTTATCATAACTGTTGAGGATGATGGCCCAGGGATTGCTCAAGAAAACTTTAAAAATGTATTAAGCCCATTTTTTAGAGAAGAAGATCATAGAAACCGCGCAGATAAAAGCTATGGCCTTGGCTTGGCTATTGTTGAAAAGGTCGCTGACTGGCATAACGGTACTATTTCTGTCAGCAAAAGTAAGCACTTAGGCGGAGCCTGCTTTACCCTTAGTATTACCCAGCATTATAAATCGTAAAGTATAAATTACGCGGTGTAATTAACATTTTTAAAACAAAATCAACCCATTAATTTTAATCTACTCCTAACATTTACTAAAAACAGCGCATTAATCACACCACTGGAAAACTAAATTATGTGGGATAAGCAAATAAGCACTTTTTATTTTTTTACATTTCCAGTAGATTGTCAGCGCCGTTAAAAAACAGAGAAGTATAATAATATGAGCGCAGTTAGAGGCGAGTTTAGTTCTCGCTTTGGATTTATTATGGCCGCCGCCGGCTCTGCCGTAGGTTTGGGCAACATATGGGGCTTTCCCACACAAACAGCCAGTAATGGTGGTGCCGCATTTTTAGTTGCCTATTTAGTGTTAGCTTTCTTTTTAGCTTATCCTGCGCTAATGGCCGAACTCATGATTGGTCGACACGGACAAGCTAACGCCGTCGTTTCTTTAACTAAAGTATCTAACAAACCTTGGCAAAAACACTTTGCATTTATTGTCGGCTTTGGGGGTATTTTATGCGCCGGCTTTATACTTAGTTTTTATGCTATTGTTGCAGGTTGGATGCTCAGCGCAACAGCCCAACCTATCGCCGCCTTGGCCGGAGCCGACGCAGCATCAACTTGGCTAAGCGAGCAATCACTTACTCGCAATGTTATTTTTACCCTTGTTTTTATTGTTTTAACAATAGCAATCATTAGCCGTGGTGTTGAAAACGGTATCGAAAAATGGTCAAAGCGCTTGATGCCCGCTTTATTGGGTATTTTATTTTTATTAATTGCTTATGTACTGACTCAAGAAGGTGCAATGGAAGGGTTAAAAGCCTACTTGTTACCTGACTTTTCGTCTATTTTTGACACCCAGTTGATTGTTAGCGCATTAGGTCAAGCGTTTTTCTCATTATCGCTTGGCACAAGCGTTATGATTATATACGGCTCGTATATTAGTAAAAAAGAAAACCTAGTCTCTCTCGGTGCATACGTAACGTTAATTGATGTGTTTATTGCCTTTGTTGCTGGTTTACTTATTATTCCTGCTATGTATGTAGCTCAAGCACAAGGTGTTGAGATATTTTCTGCCAGCGGAAAATTGCTCTCAGAAGATACTTTAGTATTTCAGGTATTACCCGCTTTATTTGATGGTATGGGCAGTGTAGGTTTATTTGTTGGCTTTGCATTTTTTGCCCTAATGAGTATAGCTGCGCTCACTTCGTCAATATCAATGCTTGAAGCACCTGTTTCCTATGCTGTAGAACGCTTTGCCTTGAAGCGCATTCAAGCAACGTGGGTCATTGGCGCCTTGATAGCAGTTGTTAGCATTACGATTGTGTGTAACCTAGGCGCATTATTTGGTTTAGTGATCACACTTACCACTAAGGTTGCGCAACCATTACTTGGCTTAATGTGCTGTATTTTTGTAGGCTGGATTTGGTACAGAAATTCATTACTACAAGCCATTCAACAGGGCAATCCCGAGGTACAAACTACGCTATTTTGGAAAATATGGCCTTGGTATACTAAGTTTGTGTGCCCTATCGCAATAGGTGCTGTGTTTGTCCACTCGTTATTAAGCTAACAACTCATATAAAAGCCCACACTTGTGGGCTTTTATATGAGTATAAATTTAACTAGCCTAGTTAATTTTTAGTATCATATCTTGATGCGGTATACCGTCCTCTAAATATGCATCCCCTGTGCACTTAAAACCAAATGACTTATAAAAGTCCAACAAATAGGTTTGCGCACCGATAACTATGTCCCGTTCAGGCCAATGCGTTTTACAACACGCAATTGCCTGTTCAACCAATTTATTAGCGATCCCCTTTCCTCTGTGATGCTCACTCACTAAAACACGTCCAATTGCGCTGTACTGTCCGTTTTTTTCATAACAACGGGCGTAGCTCATTAACTGCATATTATCTAACGTATAAATATGCTGAGTAGTTTCAGAATTATCAACATCATCCAGCTCAGGGTAAGGGCACTTTTGCTCTACAACAAATACGTCTACGCGCCCTTTCATAATTGAAAACAAGGTATGAGGGGTCAGTTTATCAAATGGTTCACAGTTAAAATGCATGGTAATCCTTAAACAAAAACCCAGCAGAAGCTGGGTTTAGTATCGCTATAGTACGAAATGAAAATAAAATTACATTCATCGCTGTATAGTGTAAAAAAGTATTAAGCGAATAAACGCTCTAACTGATCACATAACTGAGACAAGTTTACATGGTCATGTTCAATGGTTACATCAATATACCCATCGCCTCTAAATGCACGGTCAAGCTCAATTAAAACGTGAGTTTTGTGGGCTTCTGGTACAAATGACAACTCGATTTCTTGAATTCCAAATAAACTTCTGCTGTTAGGTTTATATTCAAGCTCTTGGTAACACCCTGAAACAGAAGCAAATGTAGAGGCACGTAAAAAACCTTTTTCAACATCGGCTTTAGATAAACTAAAACCTAATTTATCCATTGCCTGCATACACGTTTTCACTGCTTCATTTGGGTAAATATGAAGATGGTCTTTGTCTGTTGGATCTAGTGCTAAATCAATATCTAGTCCGGTTTCTAACCAAACATGGGACTGGTTGTAACCCGCGTTAATTTCAGTGATCGGTGTTTCTGAATGCAAACGCGCTTCAAAAGGTATGCTTTTTACGTCACCGGGTTCCAACTTACCTATATCGGTAATTCGCCATTGATCAATTACATGATTAGTAAAATAATCACCTTCATCTCCAGCCACTTTAACACGGGTCATTAGTAGTAAATCTAAGCCTGCAATTTCTTGGCTAACGTCACCCGCTGTAATGACAATATTAGCGTTAAAAAGTTGACCTGGTTGCAGATGTTCAGTCTCTAAAATAGTGTCAACTTTTGCTGCACCAATACCCACTGATGCTAAAATCTTTTTAAACATATAATTCTCCTTAAGCTGAGCCGCTCTTAAATATGCCCTAACTTAAACGTCTTCGTTATCTCATCTTAACCATAATTAAAAGCCGTTGTCAGTTTAAAAGTAGGATTTAAATGCTTTTAAGGGTTAAATACGCATAATTTGTGCATTTATCATCCAAGCAAGGTGTTAAAAGCGACTAAATAAACAAAGCTCAAGTGGTAATTTAATTTTCATTAATCGCTGTTTTTAGCTACACTGCAGTACCAAATGATGTAATTTTAAGTATTATGGAACTAATCTACTTTGCTACCGCATTTGTGTGTGGTTTTGCCATTTATCAATTAAAACTTCCCCCTCTTATTGGCTTTTTGCTGGCGGGCTTTGCGCTGAATCTAGCTGGTTATAAAAGCACAGAATTACTTGATACAATCGCCGCATTGGGCGTTACTTTATTGCTGTTCAGTATTGGCTTAAAACTTAAAGTAAAAAGTTTAATAAAACCCCAAGTGTGGGCACCTGCTTCCCTTCATATTATATTTAGTAGCGCTATTTTTAGCGGTTTCATGTTGTTATTAGGTGTGTTTGCCCTACCTCTTTTTGTTGACTTAAGTTGGCAAAGTGCCTTGTTGGTCGGCTTTGCTCTTAGCTTTTCAAGCACTGTATTTGCGGTAAAAGTATTAGAAGAGCGCGGTGAAATGGCCAGCCTACACGGTAAAATCGCTATTGGTATACTTGTAATGCAAGATATTTTTGCGGTTATATTTTTAGCTATTAGTACAGGAAAAGTACCCAACATTTGGGCGCTGGCTATTGTTATTGCCTTGCCTTTAATACGCCCTATTATGTATTTTATGCTCAACCGTTCTAAGCATGGTGAATTGCTGCCCTTATTTGGTTTCTTTTTTGCGCTTGTTGCTGGTTATAACGCATTTGAATTTGCAGGCCTTAAAGGTGATTTGGGTGCGCTGATCATAGGCATGATGTTTGCTCCACATAAAAAAGCGGGCGAGCTATCAAAATCCTTACTCAACTTAAAAGATATTTTACTTGTCGGTTTTTTCTTAAGCATTGGTTTAAATGCTGAATTAACAGTTGATTCGCTTATCATTGCCATTGTGCTTATTTTTGTACTCCCTGTTAAAGTTATTCTTTATTATGTGTTTACTAACGCGTTTAAATTACGAGCACGTACCTCGCTACTTACCGCATTTACCTTATCTAACTACAGTGAATTTGGCTTGATTGTATGCGCTGTTGCAGCTTCAACAGGTATTATTACCCCTGAATGGTTAGCCGTTATGGCTATTGCGGTATCTATTACCTTTGTTATTGCCTCCCCCCTTAACAAACGCTCTAATGAATTATATGTAAAAGTAGAAAGCTGGTTAGTAAAGTTTGAAAGCAAAACACGCCTAGCCGAAGAATTACCAGTAAACCTTAATGATACAAAAATTGTTATTTTTGGCATGGGTCGTATTGGCACCGGTGCTTATGAAACTATTAATATGACTCACCCCAATTTAGTAGCGGGTATAGATATAAAACCCGAAGTTGTCGATAAACATATAAGTAGAGGCCGTAAAGTACTGATTGCAGACGCTACCGACCCTGATTTTTGGCAACGTGTAAACCACTCTCACGTTGAAATGGTCATGTTAGCAATGCCAAAACACATGCAGAATATTTTTGCATTAGAGCAGCTTCAAGCGTCAGGCTACACAGGGCAAGTTACTGCAATTGCAAACTACCCAGATCAGCAAAAAGAGCTTGAAAGTATGGGGGTGCACTCAACGTATAACTTTTACTTAGAAGCCGGTAGTGGTTTTGCTGAACATGTAAAACAAGAATTGTTTGGTGAAAAATAGTATTTACTATGTGTAAAGGCACAAAAATAATTCTTTTTCATTAGTAAATAAATAAAAAGCAATTGTATTTACATTCCTTTACAAGTGCATGCACCACGTTTGCAAAAAACAGGTAAACTGTCTTCGTTGGTTAAATATAACCCATGTTAAATACAACCTAGTTAGACTCCAGCTAACAAAAGTTGTGTCGGGCTTTTTACACCAACAAAAATTCTTAAATCAGAGGGCCTACTCCCTCACTCAATAGGCTGTTTCTTGCCCGTCACAGCCTATTTTATTACTCTAAAATACCTTACACTAACCCCATTGATACACCAAAAAGCAAACCTATGGATCCGGAACAATTAAAAATTGCCATAAACACTAAAATGCCGTTTGGAAAATATTCAGGTCGTCCATTATTATTACTTCCCGAACCTTACTTAGTTTGGTTTAAACAGCAAGGTTTTCCAGATTCAAAACTAGGCAGTCAGTTAGCTATGATGTACGAGGTTAAGCTAAATGGCTTAGAGCAAATGCTTATGCCATTGCTAGAAAAAAAATAAAATTTTACGAAACTATTTTATAAATTGGCGGTCTATTTAATTGCTACTTGTTGATTTTGGTTTTAACCACAAAAAAAGCGCCTTTTGGCGCTTTTTTTATTTTTTAGTTTTGCTCTATGGGTAAGCTAATAATGAACTTTGCTCCACCTAAAGACGAATGTTCAATACGATAACTTCCCTGATGCCAAGCAATAATTTTAGCAACAATCGCTAACCCAAGGCCAAATCCACCTGTTTTTTTGCCTCTACTTTTATCAAGCCGAGTAAAGGGCTTAAATACGTTTTCTCGCTCTATTTCAGCAATGCCCCTGCCATCATCTTCAATTACAAACTGTACTTCGTTATGCTGAGTAACAAGCGATATTTTAACTTGGCTATTAGCGTATTTAATTGCATTACCAATTAAATTTTGAAAAGCGCGCGCCATAAAATGCGGATCACATTGGTAAATCAGGCTACTTGGTAATGCTTCATCCAAATTAATTTTCTTATCAAAATTAAGCTTTTCAACGCTAACTTTTATTAACTCAACCAAATCAGTTGGGTATGGTTGTAGGCTAGGTTGTTGAGAGTCTAGTTTTGCGTAGTCAAGCATCTCAGAAACTAAACTTTCAAGCTCATTAATATCGCTGTTCATATTAGCAATATAAACTTCACTTTTTTCATCTGATAAACGTTCATCTAGCATTACTGTTGCAAACTTTAAGCGAGCTAAGGGGGTTCTAAATTCATGAGAAACCGACGAAGTCAGCTCTTGTTGAGCGTTTAATAAAAAACTGATGCGTTGTTGCATTAAACTGAGTGTTTCAGTAATTGGTAAAAAAAACGACTTGGAAGTATCAGAGAGTTGAAAGTCTTGAGCACCTTCAACGGCTTTACATGCATTACGCAATTTAGAGAAGTCACGCCAAAGTAGAAAGCTCCATAAGCCTACAGGAATCCCCACAATAGTGAGCAATAATACGTATGGCCATACAGAGGTCGATACGGGGGTATCTAACCCTATAGGCCCTACCTGCAAAAGTTCATTGTCATTGAGGGTAATATACCAAACAACTCGCTGTTGTTTGTCATATAAATATAGATAGTGCTGACTATTTAACTGAGCCAATTGTTCTTGAGGTAGTGCTAAATCAGCACGACTAATAACAAAGCTGTTGTAGTGCTTCTTTAATTTTGCTAGTCCATTGGGTGTTTGTGAAAGCAGCCAAAGCGACTGCCCAAATTTGTCATCAAGAAAAACGTGCTGTTGCGATTCATCATATGGCCATAATTGTTCTATAACACCGCTAACAACAAACAATGAAACCACAATATAAATATATAAACTTGCAAACAGCTTTCCCATTAATGCCTATTAACCTTGTATTTAAAGATCCCACGCATCGGAAACAAATAAGTAGCCTTGACCCCATACTGTTTTTATACGAAATGGCTTGTCGCTATTATCACCCAGCTTTTTTCGAATACGCGACACGCGAACATCAACGGTGCGATCGAGCCCGTCATATTGGCGACCAATCATATGTTGGTGTACATGCTCTCTACTAAGCACTTGGCCAGCGTTTGAGGCTAACAACCAAAGTAACTCAAACTCATGTGACGTTAACACAATCTCTTTGTCAGATAATTGCACTATACGGCTAGTCTTATCAATGATTAAATCACCAAACTGTAATTCTTCACTCGTTTTTGTCACTGTTTGACCTCGGCGTAATAGCGCATTGACTCTTGCGAGTAACACACGAGGCTCAGCTGGTTTAATAACATAATCATCTGCGCCAAGTTCTAAACCCAATACTTGGTCAAAATCTTCGCTTTTAGCGGTTAACATTAAAATTGGTAAAGAAAACTTATCACGCACTTGACGACACACGCTAAATCCATCTTTGCCCGGCAACATAACATCTAAGATCATTAAATCGGCGTGATTATTTTCTAAATAACTAAACACCTCATCACCACGTTCTAAAACTGCGACTTCTAATCCATTATGTTCAAGGTAATCTTTTGTGAGTTGCTGTAAACCAAGATCATCTTCAACAAGTAGAATTTTTGGCATTGATTGCTCCTAATTTAAAAAAAGCTCCATGGTGAACGAAGCCGACGCCTACTTTTTTGTACATGAGTACTTTGTACTTCAACCTGTGCTTTAGCTATTAACACGCCAGATTCCGAATTGATTAAGGAGTATATGGTTTCGACCTGAACACGCGCTTTATAATTAAACTCTCCTGCGCGCTGCTGTTGCCAGCAATGTATCTTTTTACTCTGTTCATATATGCAAACATCCCCCACCACATCGCCCTGCCATTCAAACTTTAAATCAAGATCGCAAAAGTCCTGTACCTGAGAAATGACACATACTTTGGGTGACACAGTAAACGACGCAGCTTGCGCATTACTGAGGGGGATAAGTAGTGGCGCTAAAAATAAAATGACCATTAATTGTTTCATATTAAAAAGTGCGTTCGAATCCTATAAATGCAGTCATTGAATAGTCACGCTCTAAAAGCGGACTATCATTAATAGCCGAGTAGTCATAATAAGCTAAATGGAAACGAACAGAATATTCATCTCTTAAGGGTAATCGCCCATCAATTTTTGCATAAGGTTGCCAACTGCTGGCAACCTCAACTTCGCCCAATAAAGTTTCGCCGTCTTTAAGGCCATAATAATAGGTATTTAGTTCCGCAGATTTATAATTTAATCCAAACGATGGTTTAATATTTACGGGCCCAAGTTGAGTATGGTATTGCCACTGTAATGCACCGCGAACACCGTTATAAACATTTGTCACATCATGCAGTAGTTGAACAGAAAACACATGGTGATCACTCACATAATGATAAGCAAGCCCTGTGTCTAAGGCTAGGTGGCGTTTATGTAGGTCATTTAAATTAACATTTTTTACTGATGAGGCCTCTGCAGCATGCAAATAAAAAGGGCTATCTGCACTGCTGCTTTGCAGCGTAAGCACATTACTTGGATGCCAATCTATAAAAAAACGAGACTCAGTATTAAGCTCGCTAACAATGTTTAATTGATGTTTAGAAGTTTGAAGTAAAGAATAGCCTAAACGGCCATTATCAAAAAACCAATCTTCAGCATAAAACGCTATTTGAGGAATAACGACTAAAGGAACATTATCACCACCACGCACAGGATTAGTGATCACACCGACCCCTGCGTTAATACTAAAAATTAGCTGATGAGATTGAACATGCTGCTCTGAGAACTCTTGATCCGAATACGTATTTGGCTTGGCACTTAACGTAAAACAAGTGAGCAAAAAATTTAAACAAAGAATGGTAAATAGAAAGAAATTAAACCGCATCAGCGTAAATCAGAGCATAAAATTATTCATTTACGGATAGTAACAAGGTTACCTAAAACTATCTGTAGCTGATTACAATCATTCACACTTTTTATACACAAAGTAAAAGTTTAAACCCCTTATAAAAATTAGATATCAGGGGCTATTTCTACTCGGTTGCGTCCATGTGTCTTAGCAATATAAAGTGCTCTATCGGCACGCTCAACCAGCACTGAGCTTTTTGTAAACGGTCGTAGCATAGCTAAACCAAAGCTTGCTGATATTGCACGTTTGTTATTTACATCTTGTTTTTTACGAATAGCTAATTTCGCAATTTCTTGCCTTATACACTCAGCAAAAGCAACTAAATCATTTATGGTGTCAAAATAAGCAGTAATACAAAACTCTTCTCCGCCATAGCGATACACTTTTGCTTTGTCGGTTAAATTTTCTTTTACTTTTTTTGCCACTAGCTTAATAACTTCATCGCCTTTTTGATGGCCAAAGTCATCATTAAATCGCTTAAAGTGATCAATATCAAACATAATCAGTGCAGCAAGGGAGCTTTCTGTCGTTTGCTCTGAGTACTCACGGCAAAAGTCATTAATATCAGAGTCAAATTTACCTCTGTTATAAAAACCTGTTAATGGGTCTGTGTCGGCAGCTTCTTTAGAAAGATTAAGCGCTTCTTTTAAGTCTTTAATTTCATTATATGCAACCGATAGCTTTGTTTGAAATTCGCGAGCAGAGTCTTGCATTGCAATTGACTCATCAGTCAAACGCTCAACACAACCAAGAATATCGTTAAAAGAGTTAGTATCTATCAGGCTGTTTATTTCGTTCTGCGAGTCAATAAGCGAAGTACTGAAACTTTTAGAATGACCAAGTGTGATACTTATATCTTGCTGGATATTTTCAACCGTATTATGAAATTTATCCGACATTTCCTGAAAAAGAGCTAAATCTTCATCACTAAGATGCTTATCAAATATTTCTTTTGCTTTACTTTGAGTGCATGTTTGGTGCTCTGAAATAACTTGATCTAATTCAATGTTTAAAGACGGTTTATTACCCTGAAAATAGCAATACCAAATAGCATAATTAATAGGTGTTACCGGCATACGGTACTTCACCATCATGGGTACTGCTTTTTTTAAATACTGAGCGGAATGAGAAAGTGATACAGCATTATTCATAAAGAACTCTCAAGCGTCATTTTTATTATTAGCATTCAATGTTAAGTAATAGTAAACCTTTACGCAAGCCATAATAATACTATTTTATGAACTTATTTAACGGTAAAAAAATCTAAATCGCTTTTGCGTCTAAAGTTTGTGCAATATTCCACAAAGCACTAATAGCGGGGTCGTTGAGCTCTTTTCTTAAAACTGCTAAGCCAATGTCAAAGCCTTCAGGGGCTTGCATTTTTGGTGTGAGTATCTGTACTTTGTCTTTTAGTGGACTGTTATCTAATACTATTTTAGGAACCATTGCTACACCAAATCCTAGGCTAACCATAGAGACCATTGCCTCATGCCCCGCCACTTGTGCATAAATTTTTCCGTGAATATTGTTTTTTCGCCACCACATTTCTAGGCGCTGCCTAGAAAAACCCTGTTCAGGCACAATAAACTCTAATTCAGACCAATCAAGCTCTGTATTGTTTGATGTTAATTTTTCAGTAATCGTACATTGAACTTTTGGCCCAATAAGCACTAATGGTGAATGGCCTATATCTACAAAAGCAATTTGCGCAGGTAATTTTCCAGGTTTAGCTGCTATTGCCATTGATTCATGACCATCGAGCACACGGTTTATAGCTAGTGCAGGGTCGCCCGTATTTAAAGTTATTTCTATATACTGATGCTGCGCTCTGAGTTGCTCTAAAATTTGATGCAAAAAACTATAAGAGGCGGTAACAGAGCAATAAATACTGACTTTTCCATAAATATGTTGCTGTGGCTCTTTCACATTAGCTTTAAATCTTTGCCAGTTAGCAAGGGTAGCAGTGGCGTAATCAATAAAAGACTCTCCCTCTTTTGTTAATTTTACACTGCGGTTATCGCGCATAAATAGCGCAACGCCCACCTCTTCTTCTAGGTGTTTAATATTACGACTTAATGTAGGCGCACTCACATGGCAAAGCTCACTTGCTCTAGCAAAGTGCAGTGTTTTAGCCAACGCTAAAAAATATTTTAAATGCTTATGATCCATAGCAACACCAGTATTTCATATTTTGAAATACTTTAATTCAAATATATCATTTTACGCAAGTAACATTTTTAAATATGGTGTTTACAAGCGCAAAATACAGCGCATCTAACAAACATATTTATAGGACACTAACAATGGCGAATTACTTTAATACCTTACCTTTACGCGAACAATTAGCGCAATTAGCGCAATGTGAATTTATGGACGCAAGCGAATTTACAGACGGTGTTAACGCACTTAAAGGTAAAAAACTAGTTATTGTAGGCTGTGGCGCACAAGGTTTAAACCAAGGCCTTAACCTACGCGATTCAGGTTTAGACGTGTCTTATACGTTACGCGATTCAGCTATTGCTGAGCGCCGCCAATCATTTTTAAACGCATCTGAAAACGGCTTTACTGTAGGTACTTACCAAGAGCTAATTCCAACAGCTGACGTAGTACTTAATTTAACGCCAGATAAACAGCACACAGCAGTCGTTAACGCCATCATGCCGTTAATGAAGCAAGGTTCTACACTTGCTTACTCACATGGCTTTAATATTGTTGAAGAAGGCATGCAGGTTCGCGAAGATATCACTGTAATCATGGTTGCACCTAAATGCCCAGGTTCTGAAGTACGTGAAGAGTACAAACGTGGCTTTGGTGTACCAACACTTATTGCCGTTCACCCAGAAAACGACCCACAAGGTCATGGCCTAGCACAAGCTAAAGCCTACGCTGCTGGCACAGGTGGTGACCGCGCAGGTGTGCTTAAATCGTCATTCATTGCTGAAGTTAAATCAGACCTTATGGGTGAGCAAACTATTTTATGCGGCATGTTACAAACGGGTTCTATTTTATGTTTTGACAAAATGATTGAAAAAGGAATTGATGCAGGTTACGCATCTAAACTAATTCAATTTGGTTGGGAAGTGATCACAGAAGCTCTTAAATACGGCGGCGTAACAAACATGCTTGACCGTTTATCTAACCCAGCAAAAGTGAAAGCATTTGAACTTAGTGAAGAGCTAAAAGTTATTATGCGTCCACTTTATAATAAGCACCAAGACGACATCATCGACGGCACATTTTCACGTGTAATGATGGAAGATTGGGCAAACGATGATGCTAACCTTCTTAAATGGCGCGCAGAAACAGCTGAAACTAATTTTGAAAAAACACCCGCTGGTGATGTAGAAATTTCAGAACAAGAATTCTTCGACAACGGTATTTTGATGGTCGCTATGGTTAAAGCAGGTGTTGAACTTGCATTCGAAACTATGACTGCGGCTGGCATTATTGAAGAGTCTGCATACTACGAGTCGCTTCACGAAACACCACTGATTGCTAATACCATTGCACGTAAAAAGTTATTTGAAATGAATCGTACTATTTCAGACACTGCTGAATATGGGTGTTACTTATATAACCATGCTTGCTTACCATTACTTGCTGACTTTATGAAAAATATCGACACCGATGTAATTGGTAAAGGCTTAGGTGAGCAAAGTAACCAAGTAGACAACAAAGCGTTAATTGAAATTAATACAGCGCTGCGTGAGCACCCGGTTGAAATAGTAGGCGCTAAATTACGTGGCTATATGTCAGCCATGAAAAAAATTGTTTAACGTTATCCTTTAAGTTTCGCTTGTTAGAAACCAAGCTCACATGCTTTGCGTGTGGGCTTTTTTATGCCCTATAGTTTAGTTAAAAAAGGGCTATTTTCATGTTCATTCGCATTATTTAACTCTAAATAAATTGTGTGCTAACATCATATTCTACTTCGTTGTAAAAAATTATTATAAAATGATACAAAAACTCTCTATTACCCAAAAAATCACAGCACTTGGCAGTGGCATCGCTATTTTTGTTGCAGCGCTCATTGGTATTACATCGTTATACAGTTCTGAAGATATAATAGAACAACGCATGATTGAGTCAGAGCTACCAGGTAAGTTGCAAACAATTAGTAACCACATTGGTGGTGAAATAAACATGCTAATTGGTGCTGCAGAGCAACTCTCATCTAACGAGTTTATTTTACAATGGTCACAAACTAATAATAACGATGCATTGCTTTTAAAAGAGCTAAACCGCTTGGTAGAACAATACGACCTAGCCACTGCATCGTGGGCTAACCGAAACACCGCACAATACTGGAATCAGGATGGTTTTTTACGCGTATTAAAAAACGATGAAGCCGATGGGTGGTTTTTTGCCTTCAAAGAATCAAGAAAACCCTACTCTATCAGTATTTACCAAGAGTCAGTGAACGACGTAAAAATGTTCATTAACCACCAACAAGTTAATGGTAAAGGTTTAGCAGGACTTGCAAAAAGTATCACTGACATGCAAAAGCTACTGCAACAATTTAAAATTGAGCAAACAGGGTTTGTATTTATTGCTGATAAAAGCGGCCTTATTCAATTGCACAAAGATTCAAATAAAGTAGCAAAAGCAAACATTGACTCGGTTTATGAAGCGAATATCAGTAATCAAATATTAAGCTCGAATGGCTTTAAGTTAAAAGAAATCGACCTCGATGGCCAAGCCACCCTTGTAGCAGCAACCCCAATAGAAAACACCGACTTATTTATTGTGGCTCAAGTACCAAAAAGTGAAGTATTTGCAAGTGTAAGCACGCTTCAGTGGCAAATATTTACATTTACTTTAATCATTGCCTTAATTGCTAGCCTGATTAGTTACTTATTAGCGCGTTCGTTGTCTTCGCCGTTATTTAAAATGGGCGAATTATTCTCTCGTTTAGGTTCTGGCGACGCAAACTTAGCATACAGGTTACCCGAATCAAGCCAAGCCGAGCTTAATAACTTAAGCGCGGGCTTTAATCAGTTTATTAGTAAAATTGAGGTAGCCATTGGCCAAGTTGCTACAGAAAGCCATGATATAAAGCGCAGTTCTGACCATGTGTTTGAACAAGCTAAACGTAATTCTCAGGCTATAGACAGCCAAAAAGAACAAACTATTTCTGTAGCCGCAGCCATTAACCAAATGGGTGCAACAGTGCAAGAGATTGCTCAAAGCGCAGCTAACGCCGCCAAGCTTACCGATAGCAGTCGCGAAAACACAATGCAAAGCCACAATCAGGTAATGCAAAGCCAGGCAACCATCTCTGCGCTTGCAAGCGACATTGACGGCATAACAGAGCAAGTGTCACTGCTCTCTAAAAAGACGGTTGATATTGCTAGTATTATTGATGCGATTCGCAGTATTTCAGAACAAACAAATCTATTGGCGTTAAATGCGGCAATCGAGTCTGCTCGTGCTGGTGAGCATGGTAGAGGGTTTGCTGTTGTTGCCGATGAGGTAAGAGCGCTGGCAAACCGCACTTCACAATCAACCAACGAAATTCAATCAATGATTGAAGAGCTGACCCAAATATCAGATGACGTAGTAAAAGATATTAGCCAGTCAAAAGATAAAGCGCAGCAAAGTGTGGGGGCAATGCAAAACTCCGTTGAGTTACTTGATGTGATTAGCGAAACATCTAATCAAATAAATGACATGGCAACCCTAATTGCAACGGCTACCGAACAACAAAGTAATGTAGTAGCCGATGTAGGGCGTAATATTGAGCAAATTAGCGAAATTAGCGACAACGCCATGAGTGAGCAGATGAATACTGAGCAAGCTATTCGTGACCTAGCAAGCAGCGCTCAAACATTAGATGCCTTAGTGGCAACCTTTGAAAAGCACCGTTAAAACCTCTGAACTATACCAATTCGCTTAATCAATGATCCCAATGGGTTGATATCAACGCGAATTGGTATTAAACACCTCCTCTAAACAAAATTGCGACTACAATTAGTTTGGAGGTGGTTATGCAAACCAATCAATTTAAGTTTTTGATCATATTTGTAGGGCTGTTTACGCTGAGCGCATGCAGTTCAACACCGCTTGTCGCACCACCAGTTAAACTGCTCCAAATAAATTCGTTTGAGTCACATACTCTAGAATCACCAGAAGAAATATTTACTCTTAGCGACAGCCTCAAGCAGCAGCTCAAAAGCCATTTAAAAAGTAAGCAATCTACCCAAACGCTAGCACACAATATATTGAGCTTTTTACTTAAAAATGGTGATGATTCGCTTTCATATCAATCGGGGGCAACCCTCACCGCATCACAAACCTTTAAAAACTTAAATGCAAATTGCTTATCCCTCTCTATTTTAGCGTATAGCCTTGCTGACTATTTAGGTATAAAAGCGCGGTTTAATAAAGTTCATATCCCAGAATATTGGGCTCTTAACAATGGATTTAACTTACTGACAGGCCACATTAACTTAAGTATTGATACCGCCACTGAACCTTCTAACCAGTCGGTATTTATTTACCAAGGCAAAAAACGCTTAATAATAGACTTTGACCCTAATAGCCGCCAGGCTCGCTTTAAAACAACACCTATTAGCAAAAACACTATCACAGCCATGTTTTATAACAATAAAGGGGCTATTGCACTTGTTAATAGGCAGTACGACTTAGCTTATAACTACTTTAGCCACGCAGTTAAAGCCGACCCTAATTTCAGTGCTGGGTGGGGGAATTTAGGCGTATTGATTAGACAATTAAACTACTTAACTGAAGCTGAAAAAGCCTACACCCACGCAATATTGCTTAATCAAAACAACAATACTGCACAAGGTAACTTAGCTGTTTTGTATCAGCTAACAGGCCGTTCGGAGTTAGGCACTGACATCTTAAAAAAATTACACATCAAGCGTCAAAACAACCCTTATTACCATGTATCCCTTGGTAATACAGAGTTTGAGCAATCTAATTTTGCACTTGCATTAGCACATTATAAAAAAGCCTATAGCCTTGCGCCTTCATTACACGAAAGCCACTTTGGTCAAGCTAGCGTGTACTTTAAATGGGGAAACACCCAAAAAGCGATATACCATCTTGAACAGGCAGGCAAAAAAGCTGACTTTTTACATGACAAAAAACGTTATGAGAGTAAATTAAACGCATTACTTTCATTAACAGCAAAACTATGACCATTAAATACTTTTTATGCTTAATTTTAATATGTGTGTGCACTAATAGTTATGGAAGTGCCCTACACACGCAGCTTATTGATGATTTAAACCATTTAGCAAGCAATGCGCTCATGGGCCGAAAAACAGCAACAGAAGGTGCAGTGAACACGCGAGCATACCTACATAGTAGGCTTTCTAAGTTTAATCTAAATGTAAGTGAGCAAACGTTTACTTATAAGTCAGGCATTTTTGAGCATGCACAAGGCATTAATATTATTGCAGTGCCCACCAAATCAACGCAACGTCAAAAAATAGTTATTACAGCCCATTACGATCACCTTGGTAAGCGAGGTGGGAAATATTATTTTGGGGCAAACGACAATGCAACAGGCGTTGCTGCCCTGCTTTACTTGGCGTCTTCGTTACAAAATAAAGAATTCCCTTACGAATTGGTATTTGTATTAACTGACGCAGAAGAAAATGGCTTACATGGCAGTAAACACTTTGCACAAACGCTTAACTCGAATAACATTTTAATGAATATAAATTTAGATATGCTTGGGGTGAAAAAACATAAATCCCGCGTGTATGCATTAACATCCTACTCATTAAAACAAAAACTTAAGCCCGTATTCACCGCCTTAAATAACACTAAAATAACAATCAAACCTGTCTATTCGTCAAAACAAATGAATCGGCTAATTAAATCACAAAATATTGATTGGCATAAGGCAAGCGATCATTATTCATTTGCGCAAAACAACATACCGTATGTTTACTTTGGAATGGGTCACGACCCTCACCACCACACAACTAAAGACACCTTACAGCACATTGATATACCTATGTATGTAAGTACCGTACTCGCAATAGAGGGCTTTATTAAAAAGTTAGCGCACCATCATTATGATGATTTAAACGCTGAAACATAAGCCTCTTTTTTTGCCCTTGGTAACTTTTTTATTTTACACTCAAGCTTACTCGCTTCGCTTTTACTCCCAACTTCCTGCTGATGAATAAGTATAAGAGGCCCTTTACCTTTTAAATTTTTCGCCCCTTTACCCGCTTGATGCGTTGCAAAGCGCTTATCTACATTAGTAGTAATGCCGGTATACCAGTGCCCAAACCGTGTTTGCACTATGTACAAGTGCCATAAAGTGCCTGAAGTATGTGTTTTTGGCTCTAGGGTTTGTAAACTTTTTTCATTATTGGTGGTCAAAATATTACCTTAATACCCTTAACTCAAAACAATTGCTTAAAAGGGTTTTACCTTCAGTGACTAATCGGTATCATGCAGATTATAAAAAATAAGGATCACAACAAACAATGCAGTCGTTAAAAACTTTTTCTCTTTGGCTTATCGTCGCTTTAACACTTAGCTCTGCAGCAGGTTGCTCTAGCTGGGTATACAGAATAAACATCCCTCAAGGTAACTTTTTAGAGCAATCGGATGTTGAAAAGCTTCGTGTAAACATGACTCGAGACCAAGTTATTTATGTATTAGGCCGTCCTATTGCCACAGATGCTTTTGATAACAACACATGGCGTTATGTTTACAGCTTCAATAAAGGCCGTGAAAACGAGCAACATAAAGAGCTAGTGATTAACTTTGAAAATGAAAAACTTGTTTCGCTTTCAGGTGACTACGATCAGCCAGAAAATTTTAACACCCCTTTAGAACAATAATATTGTCGCTAAAGTAAAAAGGTAAGCTTTGCTTACCTTTTTTTATACCTAAATTACCGCTCGAGTGGGCGACCGCCCGTTATTTTATTGGCTCGGCCTTCTTCTTTTGCCTTTTCAGCGCGTTTTCTTCGTGCATCTTTAGGGTCTGCAATTAATGGACGGTATATTTCAATACGATCCCCATCTTTTAATTCGTAGTTTGCCTTAACCGTTCTATTCCATACACCTAATGTAAGTGCATTTGCGTCTATCTCAGGGCACTTTTCAATAATACCCGACTGAATAACCGCTTGTTCGGCCGTGCAGCCTGGCTGCACCTCAATCGATAAACAGGTTGCAGTGGTGGGTAAAGCAAACACAACTTCAATGTTAATCATATTCGCGCTCCGTATACTTCTTTAGCTCGCGAAGTAAAGGCACTTACCATATTTTTTGCAACATCATTAAAAATTTTACCAAACGCGAGCTCAATAATTTTGCTCGAAAATTCAAATTCAAGCTCTAAATAAACTTTGCATGCATGCGCATCTAATGCTTGAAAATGCCAACGCCCTTTAAGCGTTTTAAATGGACCATCAACCAGTTTTAATAACACGGTTTGTTCGTCTATAAAGGTGTTTTCGGTGGTAAACCACTTTTTTATACCCGCCTTAGATATTTCTATACTCGCGGTCATGTTATTATGCTGCTGCGAAACAATTTTTGAATCAGAACAATTTGGTAAAAACTGAGAATAAGCTTCTACATCATTAACTAGATCAAACATTTCTTTAGTGCTGTACATAACCAGCGCACTTTTTTCTATTTGTGGCATACTCACTCCCAAATGTGTGGGCGAATTTTAGCAAGCTTTGTTCGTTTCCCCAAACTTTCATGACGCATAAATTAGATCTAATTTTTTAAAATCATTACTAAAAATCGATGTAAAACATCTCACATTACGTATATTATAGGGCACTATGGCTAAGAAAAATTCATCAAAATCGACAAGCAATACCATCGCGCTAAACAAAAAAGCGCGACATGAGTATTTTTTACACGATAAGTTTGAAGCAGGTGTCGAACTACAAGGCTGGGAAGTAAAAAGTATCCGAGCTGGTAAAGTAAATATCTCTGAAACTTATATACACCTTAAAAACGGCGAAGCATTTTTACTTGGTAGTCAAATTCAACCATTAAATAGTGCCTCTACTCACGTTATTTGCGACCCTATGCGTTACCGAAAGCTTTTACTAAGCAGACGAGAACTTGACCGCTTAGTGGGAGCAACTGAACGTGACGGCTATTCATTAGTGGCTACAGCCATGTATTGGAAAAAATGTTGGGTGAAACTTGAGTTTCATTTAGCAAAAGGTAAAAAAATGCATGACAAACGCGAAGACGGTAAAAATAAAGACTGGTCGCGCGAAAAAGAGCGCTTAATGAAGCACAAAGTTTAAATAAAACGCCTAACTCAGTTAGGCTTTTTTTTATAAAAAAACCAAACGCCATTTGTTTTATTAATACACAACAAGACCATTATTCAGCCTAAATATACCTATAAATAATTTATTACAATTTTATTGTGAGTCAATTAATTTAATTATTACTCTCAATGAGGTTGTATTTTTTATTTCTAAAATAAAGCATATGCGCCTATTTAAACCTGCTTCAGCGCATAACATCTGCTTTAAAATCATCCAAAATCACACTAAAACCCATACTAAAATCACATTTCAGTCTCATTGCTAACACTTAAGTTACATGATATTAATGTCGTCGCTTGTTATATCAATCCGCTTAAATATGGGATTTATTTAACAATTTAAAAGGATTGGTATTGAGCAACTAAACTTATTACATATCAACAAGGATTTAAGGATGAAGCAATCAATTGCATTTACGCCAAGTATTATTATTGGCGCAACACTTTCATTATCAGCGGGCTTTACAACAACAACTTACGCCGCTGAAGAAGCAAAAAAAGTAGAACGCATTGAAGTTACAGGCTCGCGTATTAAACGCTCTGACATTGAAGGCCCATCACCGGTGCAATCAATCAGTAAAGCCGATATTGAAAACATGGGTTACGATAACCTTCAACAACTACTCGAAAGAATGCCTGTTGCAGGCAGTGGTACTTTTTCTACACGTGGTAACAACCAAGATTCGACGGCAAATGGAGCTGCCGCTGTAAGCTTGCGAGGCTTAGGTGCCGACGCAACACTTGTACTGATTAACGGGCGCAGAGTCTCAATTAGTGCGTTTGCAGAAGGGATAACTAATTCATTTGTCGATATAAACAGCATTCCAGTATCGGCTATTGAACGAATCGATATTTTAAAAGACGGAGCATCTGCAATTTATGGCTCTGATGCTGTAGCCGGTGTTGTTAACGTTATTTTGAAAAAAGATATCGATGGCGTAGAAGTAAACTTAGGGTACGGCGGCACTGACGGCCCTAACTATGAAGAAACAACAGCAAGTGTTGTTTGGGGTACCACTAGCGAAAAAAGCAGTGCGTCAGTAATCATTGATTACTTTAAAAACACATCGCTTTCATCAGATGAAATGGGCCGCTTGGGTACCGCAAACCAATCTCCTTATGGCGGTGAAGATTTCCGTTCATCTCGTGGCTTCCCTGGCTACTTTTACGTTGATGGTGTAAAAACAATTGACCCAGATTGCCCAGCAGAAAACGCAACTGCAAGCGGAAGCTGTTTATTTGATTATGGCCCGTTTGGCTACATAGCCCCAGCTGCTGAGCGTATTGGCGCAATATCGCAATTTGAATATCGTTTTGACAATGGCATTACGGGCTTTTTAGAAATGGCCGTTCAGCACAATACGTCGGTTGCAGCGGGTGCACCAACCCCACTTGACGAAGATGCAGGCCTAACGGTACAAGCAAATCATCCAAATAACCCATTTGGGCAAGACATCGAAATTGGCCGCTACCGTACTGTAGACGCGGGTGCCCGCCAATGGGATATTGAATCAGACACAATGCGAATTGTAGCTGGCTTAAAAGGCGAAATTAACGACTGGAGCTGGGAAACAGCAGTACAAAAAGGTCGCAGTAAATCAATGCAAACCGGCGACCGCTCGCAAGGTTGGGTTCGTACAGATTTTTTACAACAAGAAATTGATGCAGGTAATTACAACCCATTCGGCGGTACATACAACGATCCGGCAGTTGTAGACAGAATTACCACCAGCCTTGTTCGTCGTGGCGAATCGCATATGACTTCATTTGACGCAAACATTACTGGTGAAGCATTTAGCTTTGGCGACGATGTTGTGATGATGGCCGCAGGTATCGAATACCGTGAAGAAGACGTCAGTGATATTCCAGATGATCAATTCCAACGTGGTTTAATATTTGGTACTGAATCTGTATCTGCATCAGCAAACAGAGACCAGTACGCCGCGTATGTTGAGTTTTCAATTCCACTTGCAGAAACCCTAGAGCTACAACTGGCAGGTCGTTACGATGACTACAGCGACTTTGGCACCACTACCAATCCAAAGGTTGCACTTCGCTGGGCACCAACCGATGAAATTACGGTTCGTGGTTCATGGGCGCAAGGCTTTAGAGCCCCTTCTCTTGCACAAGTTGGTTTAGGTCCATCTCAAGAAAGTCAGTTTTTTGTAGACACGTACCGCTGTCAAGCAACAGGGAAAGACTGTAGCGCACTTGATTACAACATTGAGTTTGCAGGTAACCCCGATCTACAACCAGAAGAATCTGAATCTTGGAACGTTGGCTTTATTTGGGCACCAACAGCCGAATTTGGTCTGAGCGTAGACGTGTGGAGCATCACACAAGATAACAAAATTGACGAGCAAGAATTTGGCCCTATTTACGCCTCTGAATGTAATAACCAAAACAGCACAGTATGTGTTCGTTTATCACCAAATGGTGGCGATGCGTTAGGTACTATTCAAAAAATATTTAGCACCTTTGAAAACGTATCATCGCAAGAAGTGTCGGGCGTTGATATTTCAACAAACTACAATCACTCGCTTGACGATTTAGGCTTATTAAAATTCAATTTAGAATGGGCATACCAAGATAAATTTGAAAAAGATGGCCGCGATTATACCGGTGAATATGGGTACCCAGAGCACCGCTTTATCTTCTCAACAAACTGGGAAATGGGCGCGTTTAACACTAACTTAAACATTAGTTATGTTGGTGAGTTTGAAGATACACCAGATATCGACTTCGATGGTAACTTAGATTTCGATACTAATACATCACGTATGGTTGACTCGCAAACACTGGTTGATTTACAAACGTCTTACCGTGTTTCTGACTCTGCTAAAGTATCGTTAGGTATTAATAACTTATTTGATGAAGAGCCACCATTTGCAATTGGTGACGGTGATTCTGACTTATACGGTTACGCCTCGGGTGTACATAACCCACGCGGTCGTTATATTTATACTAAAGTAAGCTTTTCTTTCTAAACACTACACAAACAAAAAAACCGCCAACTGGCGGTTTTTTTTATTTAAACAAAAGGGCTAAATTATAGCTCGCCTTCGTTTTCAGAAAGGAACTTTGCAACACCTTCAGGGCTTGCATCCATACCTTTTTTACCTTCAGTCCAACCAGCAGGACAAACTTCACCGTTCTCACTGTGGAACGCTAGTGCATCAACCATACGGATCATTTCGTCAATGTTACGACCTAGTGGTAAATCGTTAACTACTTGATGACGTACGTTACCTTCTTCGTCGATTAAGAACGAACCACGAAATGCAACACCCGCTTCAGGATGTTCAACGTCGTATGCTTTACAAATTTCGTGTTTAACGTCTGCAACTAGTGCGTATTGTACTTTACCAATACCGCCATCAGCTACAGGCGTGTTACGCCATGCATTATGAGAAAACTGAGAATCGATAGAAACACCAATTACTTCAACGCCACGCTTTTTAAACTCTTCAAAACGCTTATCAAATGCAATAAGTTCAGAAGGACATACAAACGTGAAATCTAATGGGTAAAAGAAGATTACAGCTTTTTTACCTTTAATTGTTTCGTGTAGATTGTAGCTATCTACAATTTCACCATTACCTAAAACTGCTGCAGCGGTAAAGTCTGGTGCCTGGCGGCCTACTAATACACCCATTTTATTCTCCAAATATTTTGAGTTTGTTTTCAATTGCTTTCGCAATGCTGGTACATATATGGGCGCTAAAAGTTAAAAACCAATAGCGCCTGCACATAATTGTTTTGTATATTAGATATAAACTTTTAAAAAAGATAATCGTATTTACCGATGTGGGCAATCGAAAATACCGAACAGTAAATTAAAACACCGCAAATACAAAAAAACCTGCATATGCAGGTTTTTTTAAAATGTTTAGTCCATTATATCCGACGGCATATCGCCACGAATTTTCTGCCAAATTTCACCGGTTTGATGACCATATTTACGCATCATCGAAATTGCACCGTCGTGTTCATTATTTTGCGCTAATACAGTTAAATCTTTATAAAACTGGCGGGCAAGCTCGCGGGTACCCGGATCTGAAAAGTAATGACAACCGATTTTAGAATAGAACCCTCTAAAACCGTTTAAAATTAAAACATAAATTCGGTTATTACCTGCAACGGCCAATTCATGATGCACTTTATAGTCATAATCAGCAAATGCTTGTGCCGTATCTTCAAGTTCGTGACTTAATGATAAAATTTCAATAACACGCTCAGGGTTAAGCTTAATTGCAGCACGGGTATAAATAGCACTTATATTTGTTCGTGCAGACAATAGCTGATCTGTCAGCTCAGGCATTTTATCTTCATCTAAACGTGCTAACGTTTCTAATATATTTAAGCCCGACGTTTCCCAAAAGTTATTAACCTTTGTTGGTTTGCCGTGCTGAATAGTTAGCCAGCCGTCTCGCGCTAAACGCTGTAACACTTCGCGTAATGTGGTTCTTGTTACGCCAATTAACTCAGAGAGCTCTCTCTCAGCTGGTAGAATTGAACCTGGAGGGAAATCGCCATTCCAAATAGACTCAACTATGTATTCTTCAGCAAATCCTGCTGGGCTTTTCGCTTTAAAAATTCTCATCCAATTCCCACTCGAATTAATCTACAACGTTTCGCTTACGCGAATAACTGACTGATTGTACCAGACGAAACTCAACTAACAAGTAAAGTAAGATATATTGTTAAATTGAACATACACATCAAGGTAAAGTTACTGAACGGCAAGAGCGACTGGCCATTTAAAAGGAACAAAAATCGCTTTTAATAAAACAAATTCATTGAAAATATCAAATTACGATCAGGTTAAACATGGAAGAAATGTGCAAACAACGAGAATTAATTTAGTGGCTGAACTAACAGCCAATTGTAGACATTGAAGATTTTTAATGTCTGAAGTCAAGATTTGACTCCATTCACTTTTTATATGCAAAATACTCCGCAACTAGTTGAAAAATGGTGTGAACCATGATGCAACGTAAAAAATTAAAAGAAAACTATAAGCTAACAAAAAGCCTTTGAAACACTCTTTTAGATCTGCGGCTTCATGACCATGTTTTGCCTTTTTAAAGCCTAAATAACTAGGCACTGGGTAAGTAAGCATTACCGCTACAATAATCCAATTTGCTACAACTTTATCTGAATCGGGGGCATCGAAAATAAAAACTGACATGAACAACGAAACTGGCCACGCTACTATCGCGATAGCAGGTAAAAACGCCAAAGCTAATAATGGAATTGATAATGGATGGCTGTGAGTTTGCTGCATAATTTCCTTTGCATATAACGCCCTAATAATGGGCAAAAAATTGTTGGCTAAAATGTTGAGGAACGAAAACAGCCAACTGTTTTTTGTCCTTATTAATTAGCGTTAGCTTACATTTGTATATTGGGGCATACCAACTAAGTCAATGTCTATATTCTTAGTCATTGCGCCATGTGTCCATCTTAACTCTAATTGTCGAACAGCATCAGCAAACCTATTAGCACTTTCAAAGTCTGAATAGGTCGTTATTTTCATGTCTGGAAATAACCTAGGAAGTTGCTCATTTGGAGTATCATACGGCACCTCATGAGTTGCTGTCGTTTTATGGGGCTTAGCATGAGCTAACTAATTTCGGAATTTAATCATTTCTTGTATTGTCTGCCAAGGCTGAGCAGAAAAATCAGCGTCTATACCTAGCTCTTTAGAAACCAATATGATTTTTCCAATGATCGATGTAGATTCAAAGTTTTTCCATTGGTTTTTAAACAACTGAGAACCATATACATTTGCCATAGCCTCTACAGAGAAAACTGAAAAGATCATCGATGGTATTATCCATCTAAATTTATGACCAGCTTGCTCTTCCTCTGCCATTCTTAATTGGTTTGCAGCTATGGAATGAAGAGGAATTATCTCTGGGCATTCAACTGTAACTTTTACTTTTTTGGTACGACTCAATCTGAACTCTCCATGTAAGCTAACGCCGCAAATAAACGGCAAAAAATAGCTGGCTATAATTTGAGAGGCACGAACAAAGCCAACTGTTTTTTGTCCGTACTTTTTAATTTGCTTTGTTAGGTGCGTAAGAATCCAAATACTCACCTACTCGACCACCAAATAGCGAAGGTGATGTATTATGTATTTTACGTTTAGCATATGAGCAAGACTCTTTAACTCTGATGCTGCTCTCAGATTGCCATAATGCCGCGTCTGTATTTTTTACTATTTCTTCTAATGGCTGCTTGCTGATGATAACTGCTTTATCGATGAGCTGTTTGTTACTTAAGTACCACTCATTTATTTCTTCTTGGGTTGCGCTATCACAGTATTTTTTTAAAGATAATATGTAGCTAAAAACCTGACGAGCTCTAAATGCAGCATCTTCATATGAACAAACACCATCTCGTCTTTGCTTGCCCTCTGGGACTGGTTCACAAGGTTCCACAGCAGAGACTCTAAATGAAAAAAGCAGAAGCAAAGTTAGTAATACGATCTTCATTGGCACCTAACGCCCGCTTAAGCGGAAAAATATTGTTGGCTACAATGTTGAACGGAGTGAAAACAGCCAACTGTATTTTTTCCGTTTGAAGTACTTGTTATATGGTTTTATTAGGGCGTATCCGCTTAAAAAACATTGTATACGTGACTGTAAACCAATCATAATTTACACTAACTAATTCCCAGCCTTGTTTTCCTAGTTCTGTGCAGCGAGTTTGTAACCTAACAAATTTGGTGGAGCGAAATGTAAGAAGACCACCAACTTTTTCTACTTTATACTCAAATATATCCATATACTTCTATCCTGTGATCCATATAACGCCTGGTTAAGAGGCTAGTTTAGCTTGCTAAAATGTTTGCCGAAGGCTCGAGCAAGCTATTACGAGACCTTCTTAAACCACTTGTTAAGTATTTACTTGAACAAGTTACCTTTTTTGATAACGGACCTCAAATTTACCCTTGTCTGCCTTTATATAAACAGAATTAGTTAATGACACTGATTTATAATTATCTAAGTCTTGAGCTAGCATCTCTGAGTTGTCGTATTTAACAAGTGTATTTGGAAGACAACTTTTTAAGTTAATGTGCACTTTAGTTAAAGCAGCAGAAGGTAATCCCGTGTGCTCTATATGGAGATATGAATTAACATTACTTCCAGAAATATTCATATCAAACCTTACAAGCTCAACCCTATTAATTTGAGGGATTTCTAGTTCTTTTAAGTTTACTGGACATTCGGCTAAAACTGGAATTCTTAATGTTCCATAAGCCTCATCGATTGCTTCATTTTTTGAAGCATCTCCGCATGAAATAAGGAGCATTATAGTGGTAATGATTAGACTAGATTTAAGATACATGCCGATCCTTGAACTAAATACCTAACGCCCAAATAACAGGCTAAAAATAGTGGGCTAAAATGGAGCGAAGCGAACAGCCCGCTGTTTTTAGTCCTTGTTGATTTGCTTGTTAGGGCTTAATGCTCGAATAGATTTTAAGAACTCTTTACTAAAATCGAGGTTAGCCCAAATTAATTGAGTACCACCACAATAACCCGTTATCCAATTAGAGTCGTCTGTAAAAGCAACATACTCTTTCCCCAATGAAAAAGACATTCCGTGACATGCATTAACGTCCATTGCGGAATATATGACTTTTGTGTAATTGCCCTTAAGCATACTTTTATTGTCTAAAGTGATTTTTTGATAAGGTCTATTCTCTTTATCAAATAAAATCTCCAACTTCATAATACGCCCATTTAGCACATTACTAGCGTTACTGAAATGCACAGAAGGTGGTTGTTCTGCACAACTGCAAGCAAGGGTGTTAGCACTAAACAGTATAAAAGAAATAAAAAACGCTAAACGATACACCAAATTCTCCCTTGAGCCCTAACGCCCAAATAAGGGGCTGATTAACTGTTGGCTAAAATGTGAAGCGAAGCGAAACCGAGCCAACTGTTAGCAGTCCCGCTTAATTTTCTTGTTATACACCGCTTTCACAATGTTTTGCAATGAAAGCCTCAATCATTGCATCAAACGATTTATATGCTGGATTGTGTGGATGAGTACGACCTATGAATACATTTTTATCGCTATTGTATATAGACAATGACTCTTTATATTTTATACAACCATTTACATAACCATTATCTGTAACGTAGGCATTGCCCATAGAAAATAAAGCTTTTGAAACACCCCAATAATCTCCATCCTCTTCAAATGCTTTAGCGGCTAACTCAAAGTGTTTAATTGATTTAGATGCCGTAGGATCATATTCATTGTGTTTTATATAAAAGTCTTTGTGTTCGCGGTAGCTTCTATTTTTATAAAACAACCCTAAGAAAGTATGAGCTTCAGCCACACCATAAATATTTTTTGATTTTTCAAGATCAGCGAGCGCCTCTAATCCAAGCTTTTCAGCCGCTAAACCTCGCCCATGCGTTCCCATTAGTTGATATGCGTAATTTAGTTTAGTCATAGGATCGCTTGTATATGGAACTCCTGCCGCAGCACAGCCGAGTAAAAACAAAGTGATTAGTGAAATAATGATCAGCTTCATGCCAAACTTTCCTTAGGTGTATAACTTCTAAATAAGGGGCGCAGGCATGTGGGGCATAATGGCGAAGCCGTCCCGCATGTATGCGTCCCAGCGAACGTAGTGAGTGACTTAATTTTTTTGTTAGCTCGCTTTCTGATTAATCCCACCATAGTAGCAACTTATTGTTTATGACATCACTTTCTGGATTAAAGACCATGCCTTGGTTAGTAGCTTCTTTATTTGCAATATTCAATATTGCTTCCCTTTCGTTTTGCGTAGTAGGTAAAGATATTTCCAAAGCGTCTGCGTAAGGTCCACCTTCTTGTTGGATTCGGTTGTTACTGTCATAGATTGCACTCTTGGGAATAGTCACTTTAACTGCTCCAATGCTATACAGGTTTTCTACAAACCTAATAGCGTCTTGCGTACTAGCAAATCTATTTCCTGCAAGAGCGTGCTTGTTGTTATTTGATATAAGCCATTCCCGAGCCTCGGGTGACTTTGGATAGATGAAATAAGCTATCGCTACCAGAACGAACACGAGTAAAAAAATCTTCAACACTTGAACAATCCTTTGAGAGCTAACGCCACAATAAGCGGCCAGATAATGGTTGGTTATAATTGTTGAGGAACGAAACACAACCAACCGTTAGAGGTCCGCTCTTAATTGCCTTGTTATCTAGCTAATTTAATAGTTTCGAAAGCTTTTACTGCTTGCTCCAAATAAAGCTCATTAAACTCAACCAAATCTTGAGTGTGCAAGCTAACTATTTTTGAATTAAATATATAACAGTACATTACACCGTGTGCTTTTTTTAAGCCTAAATCACCACTCCAATCGACTTTAGCCACAGGTACGTCAGATATTGTTATAAATTCGACGTCGCCTTGTTTAAAGTTATTTCTTTTTCGAGCAACACCAGATAAAAATTGAGCGAGGTACTGAGCTGCACCTTCTTTAAGTTCATCATCACTCATTTCAGGAAAAGGCTTACCAGGATTCCAAATTGTTATTTGCAACAAGGTCGCATCGTTTCCATCTCCATGTAAATGTCGAAAAGCTATTGCTGAAGTTCCTGGTCCCATACTTTGTTCAAATGGACCTTCAAAACCAGCTGGGATTTTAATAGAGGCATCGGCAAAAGAATACTCATCTGCACCGGTGGAAATGGAAATAAAAAACAACGCGAGAGAAATAAGAATCCGATTCACGTAACACTCCTTGCTAGATAACGCCCAATTAACAGGCAAAAAATAGTTGGTTAAAATAAGCGACGAAGGAGCAAAACCAACTGTTTTTGTCCTTGTTTAATTGTTTGTTAGGTAACATTTACCACGTTAGCCTTACTTTTCGACTGCCATAACCAAATAGAAGAACCAATACAGAAACCTAGAAATAATGTTTGAAGTTGTAAAGCAGAACTATCCGAAAGAACGTTTAATAAATAAAAAGCAACAGAATTAATTGCTACGTCGCTAAGCATTATAACCAGTGTTAACACCAAACCAGCGTTACGCCATTTAATTAACAAGTAAACAGCCACAATATCTATAACAGCCAACGCTGTCCAATAAATATTAACCCATTCAGGAGCAAATTTATAAGGCAAGAATCCATAATATAAATTATCAAATATGTGAGTTGCACCACCTATAAATAGGCAGAAACACAAAACGAAAATTACTACTCTATCCATGAGTCTATACACCTGATTTGTTACCTAACGCCCGCATAACGGGCTAATAAAGCTTGGCTACAATTGGTGAGGCACGAACCAAGCCAAGCTTTATTAGTCCATGCGTTAATGCGTTTGTTATTAAATTAAATACCAGCAACTTCTTTAATAAAACGGCTTACTACTTTTTGAAGCTCTTTTTGAGCTCCCCACTGGTTATCGTAAGCTTCAAAAACATTAAATTTGTCGTGCTCAAAAGCATACTCAATATTTTTTTCTGCTTGTTGATATTTTTCAATAGCAGAAATTAATTCGGCGTTTAGAAGGGGCTTGTATACATTTAATGAGTCGGAAATTGTCTTTTGGAATTGTTGATTTATTTCAGCTGAACCCTCAGTACACGTTTCATCTGGAATATTGTTCATGCGATTAAATTCTCTATCGGATAATTTAGATGAAACTTCGATTGCGTCAGCTAACGATTTAGATAGCTGTATTAGACTTTCTTTATTTATTTCCCAAACTCGATCTTTCCTTTGCTTTCTAACCGAGTCGAAGTGAATAGCAGTAGCTGTAATTGTTGCAGCTGCAATTATCAGATTAAGAGTAAATGTATGGTCAAAATCAAATTTTAAATCGAAGACTAGATACCAGACTGTTAGACAAAAACCTGTTAGAAGCCCGAGAATATATTTAATCATTTACACCTATCTTGATTGATTTACATAACATGTTTATAGCGAGCTAATCGCGCGTATTTCTACCATAGCGTAGCTCGTTTTCTTATTGGTTTATTTTTAACAAACTTGCCAACTAATTGCCAGTGTTATTAAAATTCATACATGCGCGTTTTCTTCTCAGTATAAAACGAGCGACTGGGTCGTTTTATACTGAGAAGAAAACGAGCGACTGGGTCGTTTTATACTGAGAAGAAAACGAGCGACTGGGTCGTTTTCTTGACTATGCGAGCGACTGAGCTATAACTGTATATACATACAGTCCCAATTCGATGGATTGAAAATGAAAACTCGTTCTGCGTATTTAAATTACATTGCGGACTATATGCTCACTCGACAGTATTCACTAAGAACTATTAATGCTTATTTGAGTTGGATCACAAAATTTATTCACTTTCACAACAAACGCCACCCAAGCTCAATGGGAAATTCAGAAGTCGAAGCGTTTTTGGACCATATTGTATTAAAACGTAACATGTCAGCTAAAACACAAAGTGCAGCTTTAAATGCGCTAGCTTTTTTATATAAACATATTGTCAAAAATGAACTTTCGTTAAACTTGAACTTTGTACGAAGTAAACGACAACCCAAATTACCTGTTGTGATGGAAGCTGTGTAACTGCGAGTAAAAGACGTTGATTTTGATTATAAATGTATTCAAATTTGGAACGGGAAAGGCAATAAGCATCGTATCGTTACCCTTGCAACTGAGTTACTCCCGTTACTTAGAAATCAAATAATGCAAGTTGAAGAATATTTGCAATTAGATTTACAAAACGAACAATATGCAGGCGTATGGATGCCAAACGCTTTAGCCCGTAAATATCCGTCAGCTAACAAATCACTCGCGTGGCAATACTGATTTCCTTCCTATAAATTAAGTAGTGATCCTGAAACTGGCGAGATACGGCGTCATCACTTCCATCCTACATGTGTTAGGAAAGCGGTTAAAAAGGCATTAAAGCAAACCAATATTACAAAGATTGTGACGCCTCATACCTTTCGTCATTCTTTTGCAACACACTTATTACAAAGTGGAGCAGATATAAGAACGGTGCAAGCTCAGTTAGGTCATACAGATGTTAAAACCACGCAGATTTACACTCATGTTTTACAGCAAGGGGCAAACGGTGTTGTTAGCCCATTAAGCAAAATTTTCTAGCGTAAAACCCGCCATGAGGCAAACAAATGGACAAAACACATATTTTCCAGTAGCAAGAATGTAAATCCATCAAAACCACAATATGCATAAAAACATATCACAAAGTATTTCAATATAGCCTTTTAAAGTGCAGGGACATTTTTTGCAGGGTAACAATAAAACTTTTTATATACCTCTTTTTGTTGCCGCGTACTTTTTCGTGCGTCATAATCTAACGCCTTATTTATTAGCGGACTTTTTATGAACTGGCTTGCGCATTTACCGACTCAACGAACACCTTGGCTTTTATTCACTGCGATTGTTTTTATGCTAGAAGTAACCGCATTGTTTTTTCAATATAAAATGGGGTTAGCGCCCTGCATTATGTGTATTTATCAACGTACCGCGGTGTTAGGATTACTTGGCGCGGGTATTGTTGGGTCAATTAATCCACAAAGTAAAATAGTGCGTATAGTTGCTTACATTGCTTGGGGAGTATCGAGCATTTGGGGGTATTTAATTGCCCGTGAGCACATAGATATGCAAACGACAACAGATCCGTTTGCGTTTAGCTGCGAGTTTGAGCCTAACTTTCCATCGTTTATGCCGCTGCATGAATGGATACCGAGCTTTTTTGAAGCCACTGGCGATTGCGGTAACATAGATTGGGAGTTTTTATCGCTCAGTATGCCGGCTTGGATGGAAATTATTTTTGGGCTATTCGCTCTAACATTTTTTATTGTATTAGGTAGTCGCTTAATACTAAAAAGAACGGTTTAATAATTATGTTTACCTTTTTTTCTAGCCAACTTAAACAGTTGCAACATTTAAAAATACGCGAGAGACAGCTTGTTATAGCACGTTCTTTATCAATGCTGTCACCTACCGACCGTGTATTACTGCGTATTATAAAGATATTACTATTAAGCCCGTTGTTTTTAATATTTACACTTTTTGAAGGTTGGATAATCATTCCCTTTTTAATACTCGGAGGGCTTTTTTATCCGTTATTAACCGCTCCGGTCGATATAAATTTTGCCAGAAAAAACTTAGACGAAGCACTACAACAACATGAAAAGGGCGCTTAGCGCCCTTTTGCTAAAGTTTAACTTTTCCTTCTAACTTACCCATTACTTTTTTGCCAATCCCCTTCACTTTGGCCAAGTCCTCAAGGCTTGTAAATGAACCATTTTCATCTCGGTAATTTACTATTGCTTGTGCTTTCTTTTTACCAATTCCAGGAAGTTTAGCCAACATTTTTGCATCTGCATCATTAATACTTACCGCTTCGATGGGAGCCATAGATTTGCTCACTTCAGGTAATTGCGCGTAAGAGGTAGTAATGGGTAGGATACTTAGCAAACTTGCTATAAGTAAAAGTTTAAATATTTTCATTTATTCGTCCTTATTGTCCATTTTAGAACATATTTATTTTAATTATTAGGGAAGACCATAAATGACAAACGCGAGGCTAGCCACTTTGGAAGTACCTAAATGCATTATCACTTTTATCCGAAATCCTTAAAATGCAGCTGGTACAACCAAGTGATATATTAAATAAAGTTAAGTTACCGTTTTTTGTCAAATTTAAGACACTTAAAAATTACAACTCTGCGCTTGCATATTTACTTGCAAACCTTTACTGTATATAAAAACAGTAATCTTATGGTTTTTTATAAACCACAGTGCCAAGCAAGTTTGCAGGAGAAATCATGGCTGTTGTTGTTAAATATGTTGTAGAACGAAACGGAGTCGAGCGTATGACGTTTACTACTAAGAAAGAAGCTGATGCCTATGACAAAATGCTAGACATAGCAGAATCACTTGAGCTGATGCTAGAAAAAGTAGACGTGCCATTGAGTGAGCAACAAATAGAATCGCTTGCGTTAGAAATAGCAAAAAGTAAAGACGACTTTATGTCGGTACTTAAAGGTGCTAAAGAGCCTACGACTAAAGCGGCAAGTAAAAATAAAAAATCAGATAACGTTGCATCTATTGACGATAACAACGCTAAACAAGCAAGCTAAACATTTTGCAAATAAAAAGGGAGCAACTTAGTTGCTCCCTTTTTTATAGCTTTTATAAAAAACGAATATTAATTAAAGCTCTTTTTCAACTTCATCAAATAACGTTGTTATATCTGAGTTAGGCTCATTGGTTGCTAAACTTACAACTACAATAGCAATACTTGCAAGTATAAAGCCTGGGACAATTTCGTACATTACGCTACTTAAACTTTCACCGTTGATTGTGAATGGGCCGTAAATCCATAGTAAAACAGTAACTGCACCCACAACCATACCTGAAAGCGCACCCGCAAAGTTCATACGTTTCCAGTAAAGGCTAAACAATACAAGCGGTCCAAATGCAGCACCAAAGCCTGCCCATGCATTACTCACTAAGTCTAAAATAGAGCTGTCTCTATCGTATGCGAGGTAAATAGCAAGTATTGCAACAATAGACACACTAATGCGCCCTACTAATACAAGCTCTGCGTCACTGGCTTCTTTACGTAAAAATGTTTTGTAAAAATCTTCAGTTAGTGAGCTTGAGCTTACTAATAGCTGAGACGAAATTGTACTCATTATTGCAGCTAATATTGCCGCAAGTAAAAAGCCAGCAATAAGTGGATGAAACAACAGCTCTGACAGGATCAAGAATATAGTTTCAGGATCATCCACAACTATATTATTTTCATAAGTGTATGCTGCACCAAAAATACCCGTACCTACTGCACCAATTGCAGCGACAATCATCCAAGACATACCAATACGACGTGCTGTTGGCATATCTTTAACACTGCGCACCGACATAAAGCGAACAATGATATGTGGTTGACCAAAGTAACCCAAGCCCCACGCCATTGCTGAAATAATACCTAGCGCAGACCCTGCGCCTATCCAACTTAGCATGTCTGGATTAACACTGTTTAGGGTTGACTGCAGTGGTTGCTCTAATAAAGAGTAAGCTACAGCGGGTACTAAAATAAGTGCTATAAACATAATACAGCCTTGCACGAAGTCAGTTAAGCTAACCGCTAAAAAGCCGCCAAAGAGTGTATACAAAACAACAACACCCGTTGTGATGTATAGCCCCATTTCGTAGCTTAAGCCAAATGAGCTTTCAAATAGTTTACCACCGGCAACAACACCTGAAGAGGTATACAGTGTGAAGAACACAATAATTACAACAGCCGACACAACACGGAGTAAATTTGATTTATCGTTAAATCGGTTAGAAAAGTAATCAGGGATGGTAATAGAGTCATTCGCTTTTTCAGTGTAAACCCTTAAACGCGGCGCGACTAAAAAGTAGTTTAACCATGCACCGGCAATTAAGCCAAATGCAATCCACGTGCTACTTAAGCCAGTAACAAACATGGCGCCAGGTAACCCCATTAAAATCCAGCCACTCATATCTGAAGCACCCGCTGAAAGTGCTGCAACACTTGGCGACAAGTTTCTACCACCCAGCATATAACCAGAAACATCACTTGTTGACTGCTTATAGGCATATAAACCAATACCTAACATAACAACAAAGTATAGTGACAATGAAATAATCATTCCTGTTTCCAAATTCGCCTCCATAAAACAATTAAAAGTAGCAGGCTTTTGATCCGAATATTGACTCTTAAAATTTTATAATAAAGTCACTATTAGGATAAAAGCATTCCTTCGGACTATATCATGCTTGTAACAAAAATCTCTATTTGTTGTATTTTCTTAGTTTAAAAATAATCATGTTGAAAACAATTGCTAAAAAAACTTTTTTACACGCAAAAAAATAGCCAAACGCTTTTATTTAATAATGATATTTTATTATTTAGTAAAATATACAGCATGCTATTTTGTATGTTTTCTAATATATTATTACAATAGCGACTGACTCGACTGACACGGATTTTTTTATGTATTTTTATGCTGCGCGCCAACCTATTTTAAATCGTGATAAAGAGCTTATCGGTTATGAGCTTTTATTTCGTGATGGCGTAGATAATGTATTTCCCAATATAGATGGTGACGAAGCAACTACACGCTTAATTGAAGGCAGTCAGTTTAACTTTGGTTTAGAAGACTTAACCGATAACAAACCGGCTTATATTAACTTTACACTAGAAACCTTACTTAAGGGTTACCCTACCCTGTTAGGTAAAGACACCATTGTTGTAGAAATACTTGAGACAATTCAACCGGGTAAACGTTTACTTGCGATTGTTAAAAATCTCAAAGACAAAGGCTACACCATCGCGCTCGATGATTACATTCACCAGCCGGTATGGCGCCACTTTTATCCGTTTATCGATATTATTAAAATCGACTTTTTAACGTGTGATTTAGCAACAATAAAAACTATTATAAAAGAGCTAAAGGCGCACCCTCATATAAAGCTTTTAGCTGAAAAAGTAGAAACCTACGAAGCATATAGCTTAGCGTTAGAGCTTGGCTTTGATTATTTTCAAGGGTTTTTCTTTTCAAAACCAGAAATGGTGCAAAGTAAAGCGTTACCACCATCAGAAATGGCACTTGCAGAATTACTTTACCAAACGTCAAGCGTAGAGATGGACCTAAAAAAAATCACCGATGTATTTGAGCGCGACGTAAACCTGTCTTACAAACTACTTAGATACTCAAACTCAGCAGCCTTTGCACGACGAGCTGAAATAAGCACTATAAAACAAGCACTTATTGTTTTAGGTGCCCAAGAGATCAAAAAACTTCTCTCTTTGTTATTTGCTGCACAAGTATCGGCTGATAAACCGGTAGAGTTAATTAGGCTATCACTTACACGCGCTCGCTTTTGTGAACTGTTAGCTATTTCACATGGCCAAATGAAAGACACCGGCATGGCATTTTTAACCGGTATGATGTCGTTAATGGATGCTATTTTAGATGAAAGTATGCAAAGCGTGATGCAAAAGCTTCCTTTATCTAACGATATTAAGGCAGCTCTGTTAGATAACGAGGGGTTATTAGCGCAATACTTGAACCTTGTTAAACATTACGAAAAGGCTGATTGGTCACAAGCAAACGACATTTCAACAGCACTTAATATTGCCGATAAAGTACCTGATGCGTATCACGAGGCACTTAGTTGGGTGAACGAGCAAATGAGCTTGATGGTTAATACCTAATACTTGCCAAGCATTATTCTATAAAAACGCCAGCATTAAGCTGGCGTTTTTATTTTGATTTGGCTTATAAACTTTCTAAAAAATCTTCATCAAAGTCGGCAGGCTCTTCTTTAATTGGCGGGTTGCCATCGTAAAGTTCGAATAACTGACGCTGAAAATAAATATCTTTTACAAATAAATACGGGTCAAGTGAATCATTTAAAAGGCCTTCTTGCGCCATTAATGAAGCACGCGCTTCTACCGCTTTTAACGCAAATACTAGCACCGTTTGTGGCGTAGTTAAGGCAATTTCAGGCAGAACAAAGTTGTCTACTACGTCACCGGTTAAGTTTCTTGCTGTAGTAGGCCCCATTGCAGGTAGCATTAAGTATGCACCATCACCAATGCCCCACACACCCATTGTTTGGCCAAAATCTTCATCTACTCGATTTAAGCCAAGCGAGCTAGCTACATCAAAAATACCAAAAATGCCCACGGTAGAATTCACTAAAAAGCGCGCAAGGCTAACACTTGCATTACCCGGTTTACCCTGTAGCCCCGCATTTACCATATCAACCGGTGCCGTTAGGTTATCAGTGAAGTGAACAATGCTTTGACGCACAGGCACAGGAGTCACAGCAACATAACCAACCGCTGCTGGGCGAAGTATGTAAGCGTCTAAAACATCCATATTAAAGTCATACAACGGACGGTTAATACTTTGCAGTGGATCTCTTTCATCAACTTTGCTTTCTGGTACTTGCGCACAACCGGCCAGTATCAAAAAGCTTAAAAAAGCTAAACTTTGTCTTAACATTTTTCGTCCTTAAGGTATTAATGTATCTATTTTAAGTTGGTATTCACTTACACTTTCACGCTTTAATGAGCCAGAATGCCCTTCTAATTCACCTGAACTTGGCATAACAGAGTCATCAAGCGAAATACGCGCCGATATAATAATATCTTCTGCGCTAGATAAGTTCATACCTTCAACCATGGCAGTACTGTCGTTTAACTCAACTGTAACAGGGAATGAATATGAAGTGAGTTTTACAGCAGCAATCGGCATTGGCGAACCATTTGCCGCTTTTGCAAATACAAATAAAGTCCCCTTTTCAGGCAGTTTATTTATAAGCTCACTGGCAACATTAACGGTAACAGCAATGCTGTTGGCTTTAGTTACTGGCATTACCGAGCCTTCGCTTTGCATTTGCAGTTCAATATCTGCAATACGCTGAGATATTAAACCATAGCGAGAATCATTTTTTTCCATACTGGCTAGCAATACTTCAAAGGCGGCTTTAGCTTGAGGCCAGTCTTTTCGCTCGTAAGCAATGAGCGCTAATAACGAAATAGCATCTAAGTTTGTCGGTTCTGCGTTTAATACTTTAGACAACATACCCGCTGCACGCGTCATATTCGCTTCGCTGCCTTCAAGTAGCAAAATTTGGCTGTAACTTATTAACACCTGTTTATTATCAGGGTTCATGCGCAGTGCTTTATCAAATGATTGCTGAGCCATATCAAACTCATTCAGTGACATAGCAACACGACCAAGTAACATCCATGCCATTTCATCATCGCCTGAACGGCTTAACTTGGTGCGTAACGCCAGTGCAAATGCTTGTAGCTCGTTTTGAGTAAGCTGCTCGCCTTTTTGCATCACAGCGCGCTCACCGTATTCGGTCAGGTTATCCATGGCATCGTGCCATGCTGAAATTTGCTGTTGACTACCCGTTAAACTGTAAAAAATACCGCTTAGTGCAATAACAAATGCGCCGCCTGTCAGGGCAAAAATACGGTTGTTACCTTTGCTAATTAATGATTTTTCTGGTGAAAGCTCATTAAGCAACCGGCGTTTTAGTTCAACTATCGATTCAGAATAGTTAGCATCATCTATACGTTGATTATCTAAATCGGTCTTTAAATCAACCAAACGTTGTTCGTAAATACTTATAAGCTCGGCATTTGCGTTGTGAGTAATTGTTTTAACACGCTCTTTTTGTAAAAAAGGCAGCATAACAAACGCCAGTGCAATCAGTGTGAGTAAAGCAAAACACGCCCACATTAAAATCATTTAATTTTGCTCCTGACGTTTATTTTGTTCAATTAGCTTATTTAAAAGTACTTCATCTTGGTTGCTCCAGGTCTGCTTTACAGACGCTTTACGCTGACGAATGACAATAAAACCAAACCCAACAATAACAATTAATACCGGCAATACCCAAAGCACCAGTGTTGCAGGGGTCACAGGTGGGTCGTAATGAACAAAGTAACCATAGCGGTCAATCATGTAGTCAATAACTTCATCTTTTGTGTTGCCTTCTTTAACTAGCTCTACCACTCTTTCACGAAGGTCTTTGGCAACAATAGCGTCAGAATCAGCAATGTTTTGATTTTGACATTTAGGGCAACGAAGTTCTTTTGTAAGCTCTTCAAAACGAACCGCTTGCTCGTCGGTATCAAATACGTAGCGATCAGTTTGCCCTAATGCACTCGTAGTCAGTAAAAGGCTGAGTGAAAACAATAGCCACTTCATTATTTTAGCTCCTGCATCATAGGTGCAAATTTAGAACGCCATACTCGCGGATTAATATCACCGGTATGATGTAGCAAAATAGTGCCGTTTTTATCGATTAAAAATGTTTCTGGCGCACCCGACACACCCAAATCTAACGACAGCGTTCGATGTAAATCCAAAATATTAAACTGATAAGGGTTACCCGCACGCTCAAGCATATCTTGTACTTCAGTACGTAGTGCTTGCATGTCAAACGGACCATCAAAGTCGGCGTCGTAGCCTTGCACATAATACAAGCCAATAATTTTAACGCCTTGCTCTCGCAGCTTTGTTAAGTAGCCCAGCTCAGCTAAACAAGTTGGGCACCAAGTGCCCCATACATTTAGTAAATATACCTCGCCTTTTAACGCTTCGTTAGTCCATTGCTTGTTGTCTTGCATTAAATCAGGAAGCGTAAAAGCAGGCATTTCATGGCCTATTCGCCCAGTTTGTATTTCGCGTGGGTTTGCAAATAAACCTTGGTATAAAAACACACACACAAAAGCAAATACTAAAAGAGGCGCTATGGCTAACAATTTACGGTTCATAACACACTCTCCGCTGCTGCTTTTCGAGCTGTTTTTGCAGATGTACGGTAACGTTTATCAAACAAAATCATAAACCCTGCAAGTGAAATTAATACACCACCAATCCATAACCAACGCACAAACGGCTTGTGGTATATGCGCAGAGACCAAGCCCCTTGGCTTAATTGCTCGCCTAGAGCAAGGTATAAATCACGTGTGAAGCCAGCATCAATGGCGGCTTCTGTCATAAATTGCATGCCAATATCGTATTTACGTTTTTCGGCGTATAAACGAGTGACTACATCATCGTTTTTTAGCACCGTAACAACACCAGCATGGCCACTGTAATTAGGTCCACGAATTGTTTTAACACCTTCAAAGCGATAGTTGTATTGATTAAGCTGCACTATATCGCCTTTCTTCATCGATACATCACGCTCAACAGAGTACGCAGAGGTTAACGCAACACCCGCAATAACAAATGCCATACCAATGTGGCCTAGCACCATTGCCCAATAACTAACACCTAAGCGTTTTAACCCTTCTTTTAATGTGCCATGCACTGCGGCTTTAGTGTAAATGTCAATCAAGGTTGAAACAGCAACCCACACACCCAGCGTTGTTGCTAATAGCGTAAGTGGTGTCACTTCGTCGTAAGCTGAGAACAACCATACACAAGTAATCGCCACACTGGCCAAAATACCTACAACAATTTTATTTTGCAAAAACGCCCATTTGTTTTGCTTCCAGCGTAAAAAAGGACCAATGCCCATTAAAATAGCAAATGGCACAAGTAGTATTGCAAACATTTTATTAAAGAACGGTTCACCTATAGAAATACTACCCAAGCCCATTTCTTTGTGCACCATAGGCAATAAAGTACCCAATAATACAATTAAGGTCGCCACAACTAAAAAGATATTGTTTAGCCACAATGCCACTTCGCGCGATACAAATTTGTAGCGTCCTTCGCTATGAACTTGCGATACGCGTAATGCGTAAAGCGCCAAACCACCGCCAACAACTATTCCTAAAAAGGCCAGTATAAACAGGCCTCTGTCGGGATCAGTTGCAAACGCATGAACTGATACAATAATACCTGAACGCACAATAAACGTTCCCAGCAAGCTTAACGAAAATGCTGCAATTGCCAGTAATACGGTCCACGATTTAAAAATGCCGCGCTTTTCTGTCACGCTTAGCGAGTGAAGTAAAGCGGTTGCAACAAGCCAAGGCATAAGGGACGCGTTTTCTACTGGATCCCAAAACCACCAGCCACCCCAGCCAAGCTCTGCATAAGCCCACCAACTGCCAATAGTAATACCTAAGCTTAAAAAGCCCCACGCGGTCATTGTCCACGGACGTGACCATTTAGCCCACGTGTTATCAAGCTTACCTGTTAACAGTGCTGCAATAGCAAACGAAAAAGCAACCGATAGCCCAACATAACCCATGTAAAGTAATGGCGGGTGAATGATCATTCCGGGGTCTTGTAAAAGCGGATTCAAATCTCGCCCTTCTACCGGAAAATAAGGAAGTAAACGTTCAAATGGGCTTGATAATAGTAAGGTATACATCATGAAACCAACACCTAAAAAACCAAGCACGCCTAAAACACGGGCACGTAGAACCCAAGGTAATGACTTTGAGCGAGCAGCAACGACGGCAGTCCATCCTGCTTGCATAACTAACCAAAGCAATATTGCTCCTTCATGGCCGCCCCAGGTCGATGTTATTTTGTAATACCATGGCAGTGTGCTACTCGAATGATACGCCACATAAGATACGGTAAAGTCGTCAGTTAAACTTGCGTAAATAAGCGCAGCAAACGAAATTAATACAAACGCAAACTGACCAATAGCTAAAGAGGGGGCAGCACGCATTAAGCGAAGATTACCGGTATGCGCGCCCCAAAGTGGAAAAATACATAATAAAACGCTCAGCACCATGGCGAGCGTTAAAGAAAAATAACCAATTTCTGGGATCATAGCTAATTACCACTATCTAAGTTGTATTTTGGTTTTTCATGCTTAATACCTTTAACCGCTTCAGCAACTTCTGCAGGCATGTATTCTTCATCATGCTTGGCCAGTACTTCAAACGCTTCAATGACATTAGGCTCAATTAAAACACCTTGCGCAACAATACCCTGCCCCTCACGAAACAGATCAGGCAATATCCCCTGATATTTCACAGTCACTAATGGACCTGTATCAATTAATTTAAAACTCACTTCTAAGCTTTGCTCGTTTCTTTCAACAGATCCTGGGACTACCATGCCACCAATACGAAGCTTTTGACCAATAAAAGGTTTTTCTTTGTTTGGGCCTTTGCCATCAATCAATTCGCTTGGGGTATAAAATAGGTTTATGTTTTCTTGTAAAGCATAAAGCACTAAGCCTATGGCAGAACCCAAACCAAATAAAATAGCAACAATCACTAATAAGCGTTTTTTACGTCTAGGGTTCATGATGCTTGCTCCTGCTTGGCTTGTTTTATACGCTCTTCACGCACAATCTGTTGCTCTACTGAAGCCATAATATGCTTAGTATCTCTTAAAGAGCTCACTAAAATACCCAGTAAAATAAGTGCGCATGTGCCAAATGAAAGCCATACATAAAATCCATAGCCTCCCATTGCAATAAAATCAGAAAAAGAGTCAAACTGCATAATTACCCCCTATTAAGCAACTGGCGCACCCATGGGCGATGCTTTTCACGTTGCAAAATTTCATTTTTAAGACGAATTAAAGTGACTGTGCCAACAAACGCTGCAAAGGCTAAAATATTTACCATTAATGGCCAAAACATGCTTGGGTCGACCGCATTGGTATTAAATTTAGTGATGCTTGCTCCCTGATGGAGGGTGTTCCACCACTCAACCGAAAAGTGAATGATTGGTAAATTGATCACCCCTACAATCGCTAAGATAGATGCAGCACGGCCCGCTGATTTTTTATCTTCAAAAGCGTGGTATAACGAAATTACGCCCAAATATAAAAATAATAAAATAAGCTCCGATGTGAGTCGTGCATCCCACACCCACCAAGCGCCCCACATAGGTTTACCCCAAGCAGCCCCGGTTATAAGTGCTATTGCAGTCATACATGCGCCAACAGGTGCAATTGCTATAACGGCAAGTTCTGCGTTTCTGAGTTGCCATACAAGCGCAACAATGGCAGCAATGGCCATAGAGGAATATGCCCCCATTGATAAAATGGCAGAAGGAACGTGAATAAAAATGATACGGTAGCTGTCTTTTTGTTGGTAATCGGCAGGTGCAAAACCAAGCCCCCACACCCAACCAACGAGCATACTAACAACCGTAACTACGGCAAAATAAGGCAGTAACGTATTGCATAACTGGTATGCACGCTCTGCTTTAGCATAGGGATGTAACCACTTCCACATTAACTTATACTCACTTTTAAAGCTGACGATATGGCGATTGGTGCGCTAATAATAGCGATGACTAACATAGCACCAAGGATGGCAAGTTGCCCGCTATAATCCAGCGACATAACACTGGTGTCGATAGCCGACGTTGCAAAAATTAGAACAGGAATATACAAAGGCAGTACGAGTAAACTCATCAAAATACCCCCTTTTTGTAGCCCAACAGTAAGCCCAGCACCTATTGCACCAATAAAACTTAATAACGGTGTACCCAATAATAACGTTAAAACAGTGGCCACCAGCGCATTACTATCTAAATTAAGTAATAACGCGAATAACGGGGTCATTAATACAAGGGGCAACCCCGTCACAACCCAATGTGCAGCCACTTTTGCAAGCACTGTAAGTGACAATGGGTACGATGAGGCAATTAACTGTTCGAGAGATCCATCATTAAAGTCATCTCTAAACAGTTTATCTAAACCCAACATGGTAGAGAGTAAAGCTGCAACCCAAATGATACCGGGCGCCATTCTAGCAAGCAGACCGGGCTCAGGACCTATTGCTAACGGAAACAAAGAAATAACAATTAAAAAAAACAATATTGGGTTTACAATTTCAGCTCGCTGGCGAAAGGCAAGCTTTATATCTTTCGTAAAAACCGCACTGAATAGTAACCAATAAGAGTGTTGACGAGTCATCAGTGGCGGTACTCCAATGTGATTGTTTGTAAATCACTAAAGTGAGCAGTTAGGTCTTGGTGGGTAGTTAATAATATGGCGCCATTATTATCTAGATGTTGAGTAAATCGCTGCTGTAAAAACGCAACACCGCTTTTATCGAGCGCAGTAAATGGCTCGTCTAACACCCATAAATTTGCGTCGCTTAGCCAAAGTCTAACTAATGCAACTCGTCGTTGCTGGCCTGCCGACAGCATTCTAACAGGCACATCTTCAAGACCGACCAAGCCTAGTTTTGCTAAAATTGGGTACAGGTCAGGCTCATTTGAATAACCGTTGATCCGTAACCAAAAGCGTACATTTTCAACAGCGCTCAACTGAATGTTAACACCCGTTTTATGGCCTATAAAAAGTAAGTCGTGGGCGAACTCTTCATAGTATTTATTTATTGAGCGTTCTTGATACAAAACCTCGCCTTCATCAGGCGCAGAAAAGCCAGCGATGATACGCAATAACGATGTTTTACCAGCCCCATTAGGACCCGCTAATTGCATGATTTGACCGCTTTTAAGGCTAAAATTAAGGTCCGCAAACAAACAACGTTCTTGCTTGATGCAGGAGACGGACTTAATGTGTAACAAGATGACGATTCTCTCTGCCAAAAATTAGGCGTTAGTCTACCATAATGATAGGGTAATACGAATATTGCTTTAAAATCGATTCACTTAAAATAGAGAAAACTTGATTTAAAATAATGAATACGCCAACGCAAATAACATTATCCAATTCATTGGTTATCAATTCATCAACTAATAACCAAACCAATGAGTTACCACAAATACCAAGTGAAGTACTTGCGGCTAAAAACATTCAATTTTCAAAAGACTCTATCACGCTAGAAGTGCTGGTTAATAAGCAATGGCAAACGCTCAGACTAGGCACAAGCAATGCCCCTCAATCTTTAGATAAAATTGCTAGCGCGCGCATTCAACTAAGCGAAGACGGAAAGCAGCTATATATTTTGCCAAATGTAGCAACAATTAAACTTAACCAGCCTGCCCAATTACAACGCTTATTAAATTTTATTAGTACCGGTGCAGAGGTTGAAAGCAAGCCACTTTCAGTTCAGCTTGCTTTAGCGCCTGCACCAAAGCTAATTATTGATAAGCTCAATGCTAGTATTGCCATAAATAAAGATGTTGCTCAGCTACTCAGCACAGAGCAACCTTTAAAACTAGCCATAAGTACCAACAGTAAAGGCGCACAAATTGATGTTATTAACCGCTTTGCTGATACCGTTCACACCCAGCCTTTAAGCCAAACAAAGCTGGTTAAAATGCTAGCAAGCTTGTTACCCAATGCACAACTACAGGCAACGCCTAAATTAGCCATTTTAACGCATCCGCAAAAATCAGGCTCTTTCACCACGCAAGTATCAAACACGCAGCTTGCTGAACTGCCTAACTCGCCTGTGAAAGTGACTGTTGCAAATCAAGCCGATAAGCTTGTAATAACAACACAAGCTCAAAGCGTAAAAGTGATGCTGAGTAACTCTTTTACTAAACCTTTTAATGAATTACTTACTGCGCAACACGCTAATTTACAAACCGCGCCAGCGCAGCTTAATAACACCGCTAAAGTAAGTCCGCTGGTGAGTACTAATAGCCCTATAAAGTCTTGGCTGCAAACTAGTTTTAGTGATTTAAAAACACGAATCAATGATGCAGTAAATTATTTTGAAAACAAATCGTTTGCAAACGAAAACAAAACTCAAATCGCACCATCACTCACTTTACAAAAACAGTTTATCGCCCCGTCCCCACTAACAAGTAGAATTAATTTAATTGAAAATGCAGGTATACAAGTTGCTAATAGTGCGCAAAAGCCAAGTACTGAACTTGTTAATATTTTACCTAAGCATTTTTCTCAATTACCCCCTATTGTGCAGTTAACACAGCTAATAAAAGCAAATGTTGCTATTTGGCAACCTCCTGGTGGCAAAGTTATCAGTAGTCACTTGCCTATACCCAATGCTAATACAACAAATACACCAGAAAATAAGCAGCCACCAATCGAAAAAGTCTCAGCCCACAGTAAAACAGAGGTAGGTACACAATCAGGCGCACTGTTAAGTGCTCAAATAAAAGCAGAACCCGCAACCAAAAATACAGAGCAAGTATTAAAAAACCAAACAGTGCAAGTTCAATCCACCTTGAGTAATGACCTACAAAAACAAACGACAATTAAAGAGTTAAACTCTCTTCCTGTTACAAAAGTGGGGCTTAGCCATGCTCAACAAGCTAATGCAGATAATAAACTGGCTACACTCCCTACCCTAAAAGCCAATAGCCCAGCAACCCAACAAAAACATGCTGTAACTTCTATACCAGCAAGTAACCCCCTATTTAGTGCAGTATTTAGTAACACAACGACTATTGCCTCACCAAGCCAAATGTTGCAACCTATTGAAGCTAAAATATTAACGCCGCTTTTAAAGCTGCCACCATCGCATGATTCAACTCACAAACTCACTGAAGAAAAAATTTCATTGAGCAGTCAAATAGCCGATATTCAAGTGAAAGCGACTAAGCAAACACCTGACCTTAATGCGCTGGTTAATCAAGCTTTTAATCGTATGGTATCAAGCAGCAACGTTAGCCCGACTGCCGTACAAAGAGAGATATTAGCGACGCTGCAACCTCACAGCCTCACGCATGACACCCTGCAAAGTAGCTTTACCAAAGGGCTTGAGCAGCTAGCGGTTAGTATTTTGGCGGCGCCTATTATTAACCAGTCTGTAACCCCAATTACCTTTGACTCAAAAACAGGCATAGATGCATTACTACAGGTGCTTATGCCTACGTTTAAAGCTGGCAAAGCAAGTTCAAAAATACTAGATCAACTTCAGCAATCACAAGTGCAAGCGCTTGCTGGAGAGATTACTCAGGTTAAAAACGCGCTCACACAGGTAAGTGTTTCAACACCAAGTCAGCAACCCGAAAGTAACCCGCTGGCACAGTTTTTACTTCCGATGAAATTACCGCCAGAAGCAGCCCAAACAGAAATAACGCTAGGGCAATATAAAAAACCATCGGCCGATAAACTAGAGCCTAAAAATGTCTGGTTTGTTAGATTAAATTTTGATTATGCAGATCTCGGTCAACTACAAATTACCGCCGAGCTAATGGACAAGTCGCTCGATTGCCAATTATTAGCATCAAGCCAAGAAGTGAGTGCCATTGCCCACCCTCACCTTGATAACCTGCGCTCAAAACTGGCTAAACACGGCTTACAAGTTGCTGAACTAAACCTAAAACGAGGGGAGGCAACCCATGCTGCTTTTTATAAATCCCATGCAATTATTAATATTAAGGTGTAGCTATGAGTGATTCCCCTAAGAGCAAGTCGGCAATTGGCCTTTTATACGAAGCAGGAAGCACGCCTTCAGTGAGTGTTAAGGGGTTTGGGGAGTTGGCGGAAGAAATAATCGCTGCAGCAAAACAAAAAGGGATCATGATCCACGAAGATCCCGATTTAGCTAAAACCTTATCGCACCTCGAATTAGGTGAAGAGATTCCAAAAGAGCTTTATTTTGTGATTGCAGAACTGATTGCGTTTTCGTATGTATTACGTGGGCAGTTCCCACCAGGGTGGCAGGACTTTCAAGGTAAGCTAAATATAAAAGCTTAAAATTGAAAAAGGCGCAAAGCGCCTTTTTCATTTACTTTGGTAAATTAGTCATTTTTTTCTGTTCAAGCATTTCTTTCCAATGCATTACTTCGCTGGGTAAAATAGGGGTTTTACCTTCAAAGCCAGCCACTTCAAGCATTTCTTCAATACTTATAACACCTTTTTTGCTTTTAAATACGCCACGTACGTACGCAATCGCATGCAAACCACGATCAGAATGAAATTTCTGCTCAATGTAAAAATACTTATGATCCCAGCCCACTAACTTAGTGCTAATAGTGTAGTTTTGCATGGGCTTAATATCACGAATGTAAGTAATAGCTGTTGCATTAACAATAGGAAACCAACGTCGTTTCATTATTTGTTTTAGCAAACCTACTCGCTCAGTCATCCACGTACGCGACAAGTCCATCATGGCCAAATAGCGCGAATTAGTTAAATGTAAATTAATATCACAATCGGTAGGAAGTGCTTTGTAATCAATATCTACCGTATCGAGTAAATCTTGATAGTGTTTATTACGCTTAATTTTAAAAAATAATAATAGGAGTCGAATATATAAGTTCACAACAAAGGTCTTACCAACAAAATTTTACTGAGTGTATCACAAGCACTTGCTAAGACGTATGTTCTCCCTTACTCTTTATTACTCATATATATAAAAATAAAATGCTTATGAAACCTCTACTACATATAATTACGTTTATTGGATTACTCGTACCAAGCTATTCAGCGCTAGCTGATTTTTCATTACCCGGCAAAGGCACTATTACCTACTCAACGGGTATACAAAAAGAATTTGACTTTGGTTTTGCTTGGCAACAAAAAGCTGAACAATTTAAAATTGGCGCTAAAAGCTACAATATGCAAAGTATTCCAAGTTCATACTCAGTTGCAATTACACTATCAAAAGATGAAAGCCAGGTATGGGTTCAAGAGTTTAACAATGGTTTTATTGAAGGGTTTAATTGGCAAATTGGTGAGCATACTGTGTCACTAAAAAAACAAAAGTTTAGCGACCGAGTAAAAGGCGACTATGTAATCGAGCTTAACAACCGTAGTTACTTTTTTACGCGCAACAATGCCAGTATTGTTATTAACTTTAATGAAGACGGTATAGAAACGATTGCTATTGATGGTGTTACAAAAAACATGGGGACTAAAAGCTAGTCCCCTGTTTTAATTTTAGAGTCATCTAAACCTTAACGGTTTTTCTGTTTATACCGTAGTCACGCAACTTATTTGCCACTGCGGTATGACTAAGCCCTAAACGTTTGGCAAGTTGCCTTGAACTTGGGTAAGCAGGATAAAGTTTACGCAGCAACGTTGCCTCAAAACGCTTCACAGCTTGATCAAGCGAGCCTTCAAAGTCCGACTCCAAATACCCTAACTCATGTGTAAACGTAGGTAGTTGTAAATGCTCTAAACGCAACTCGCTATCATCTAACAATGAGACTGCGCGGTAAATAGCATTTTCAAGTTGGCGAACATTACCCGGCCACGGATATTCTTGTAAAAAACTCAAACACTCTTGTGATAATAACGGGATAGCATGGCCATTTTGCTGGGCATATTTTTGGATAAAATGCTCTGCCAGAGGACCCACATCGGCTTTGCGGTCTCGTAACGGAGCAATTTCGAGAGTTAATACATTAATTCGGTAGTACAAGTCTTCTCTAAACACACCTTCTTGTACCATTGCGGGCAAGTCTTTTTGAGTAGCGGCTACAATACGAACATTAACTTTTACTTCGTTCTCATCGCCTACTTTTCTAAACGTTCCGTCTTGTAAAAAGCGCAAAAGTTTAGTTTGTAGCTGGGTCGACATTTCACCCACTTCATCTAAAAATACGGTACCGCCGTCAGCTTGCTCTAGTACACCGCGTTTAGGAGCTGCATTTTCTTCGTAGCCTGCATAACCAAAAAGCTCAGACTCCGCTACATCATCAGGTAACGACGCGCACGAAAGCGCAATAAATGGCTTCACAGAACGGTTTGACGCATAATGACACGCTCGCGCAAGTAACTCTTTACCTGTGCCTGTTTCACCCGTGATGAGTATGGGTGCTTCTAACTGTGCCATTTTTCGTGCTTCACGTACAACACGACGCATAGCAGTACTAAAGTTATGAATGGTGGCAAAGCTTTCTTGTCCGTAGCGCCTAAATGCACTAACTTGCTGACCTAAACGACTTTGCGACTTAATATTAATAACCGCACCAGCTAAAACATCGCCTTCACTGCCTTGTGGCACGGCAATTGGTAAAATATCTGCAATAAAGTCTTCGCCAGCTACTTCAACCCGAGTGGTTTGGCCTAACACTTCCTTGCCCTCTAACCAACGCGTAAAGTTAAAGCCCTTTAGTAGGTTATTTATGTTAGCGCCAATAACTTCTTTTTCACTTAACTGCAGGTCTTTACAGGCAGCATCGTTGCATAAACGTACCCAGCCCTTAGCATCAATAGAAATAACACCATCAGGTAATGCACGTAACAAGGTATTTAATTCGTTATGCTCTCGCTCAGAAGGGAGAAATGCGGTAGTGCGTACATCATGCACACCATCAATCAGACGGATAGAAGGCATGATTTTTTGAAACTGCTCAAACTCTATTTCTGGAAAGCTCACATACATACGGCAATTGACAGAATCGACCTCAATACCTTTTAAATCAACACTGTAGTTAACTAAAATATTAAGGATTTCTTGGGCTATACCGATCCTATCAGCACAGTGAATATCTAGACGCATACATCCTCAAAGCAGGAAAAACTAAATTAGCCGAATAATACGCTAAGTCGCTTTGATAAGGTAGCTTATTGTAAACATTTTTGGACAAGTCTGCGTTTTAATTAACACATAAGAATAACAACATAAACACGCTACACAGCAGAGCTAGCCTGCTGCATAGCTAAATTACTTTTAACCTTGAGGGTAAGCAGACCATTCTTCACCATCAAGTTGTATGTAAGGTCGTTTATTCACATACATCATGATTGTGCCCGCATTTTCAGCAACTTTTGGTGCTTTTGGCAAGTTTTCAACTAAATTGGCAATGCTGTTATTACCCCCAAAAACATTTGTCTCAAGTGTTTTTGCAACAATTTCAGATAAGGCAAAGTAACTAGTCGATTCGTTAATCATAATTTGCGAATAACTTTTAACGTCTGGACCAATAAATTTAATAGCAGCTGGTACAGATACAATAGTAGGGCTTGGTATTTCACGAAGACCAGCAAACTGTACCTTGTCACCTTTTAATGCTGCACCATGTTCAGGTACTATCATTAACATGACATTACGGCCGCGCTTTTTAAGGTTTTGAATAAAACGCTTAATATCAGATAATAAATTAGCGTGCCTGATTGGGTAACTTTCAAGGCTATTCATGCGTTTTTTATTGGCCAGCTGGTTACCATCGTGAAGGCTTGTTGTGTTGTAATACATTGCACACGGCTCACAATCTTGCGCTTCATTTTTAAGCCAACTATCTAGCACTGCACCGTCAGAATAAATAGGACTGTCATCAAAGCCGTATTGCGCTACTGGAAGTGAATCAATATTAAGTGGTTTATCGTTTAGGCCACCAAAGCGATTAACCAAGCCTTTAAAGTCATCGAAGTGGCCATCGTGGTTCATCACAACGCTGCTTTGATACCCTAATTTTTCTAAATTTTTAAATAGATAACATTGCTCTGGTGCATCACTAAATAAAGCTGTTTGGCTTGTTTGCCCACAACTTGCGCGTAAAAGCCTTATAGCTGCAGGCCCACTGTAAGATGTTGCTGAGTTAAAATCTGAAAACACCACATCAAAATCATTAAACATGTCTTCAACACTAACGCCAATAGCGTTCAAGTCATCAATCGCCATTGAACAAATATTTAAAACGATGACATCGAACAGTTCGCCATTAACTTGCGAAGGAAAATGGCTAATTAAATGGCTTTGTTGTTGATAAAAGTCTGACAATTTTTGATCAGGTGTTTGGCTTTCGCGCGTAATGACTTGTGCTTGATTAGTAGGCTCATTTCTAATTGTTGTATTTGTAGAGTAGGCATTTACTACTGTGCCTGATTGTTCACCCTCTCCTTGCCATCCTATCAAAAGCAGCCCAACAATTGTTATTGTTGTAAAACGTAACCACTGAGATGTATACCAAAAACACACGGTAATAACGAATAATGCCAATAGCATATCTACACTGATGACACGTGCTAAAAGTTCAAAAAAATAGCCAAAACTGAAATCTTGAACATTATCAGCTTGCTTTGTCAGCCTATTTATTGGGGGCAACCAAGAGTCTTGGTAAAATATGACAATCGCAAAAATACCACCAAGTACATGTTTTAACTTTTCAATAATCGCTTTTTTAAATTTGATTGCTAAAAGTGCTGCAAGGGCTGCATTGGTTAATACATTAAAATCAATTGCGCCGTAATAAAACAAGGCAAATTTAGCTAAGAAATAAAGATTCCACGCTCCTAAACCTGATAATTTCACTGCTCATCCTTCTTTTTTTTATTCGGTGTATAAGGTTCAAGTACTTCGTGTTTAAAAGTAAGCTTGTAATAATATGTTTTTACTCTGGCCAATATTTGAGTTGCCGACATACAAAGCACAATACCGACTATAATTGCCAAAATAACGGTAATAAAAAGCTGATTAATACTCATTGGTTAAGCCTTTAATCTCATTACAAATGACACAGCATCGGGGCGCGCATCATTTGTAAACTCAGGAGTGTCTAACGACTCAGTAATCCCTTTTGACACACCGGGTTCAAACTTATAGCTATCATTCTCTGTTAACTGTTTAGAATAATCAGTAACCTGTTTACCGCTATAAAGCCGCCTTAATTGCTTACATTCTTGCTGTATATGAAAATGATCTGAAATAACATTTTGTTGCACAAAAAAGTCACTCGTTTGTAGCTTGAATAAATGCTTGATTGCATTATTTACGTCGTTCTCTCTACACGCATGCAAGTACAAATACACGGTGTTGTCTGCAAGGCTAAATACATCCCCTTCACGCTTAATATGAAACAAGTGTAAAGGGTGAATGGGCTCTATGCGGGGTAGTAACTCAAGCTTAACCAACACGCCGCTAACCCCAAGATTAACAGCCGAGTCACTATGAACCTCCACTTGGCGCGTAAATTCATCAAAAGGTAAATAGCCTTTAGAAAACGTATTTTCAGTATATTTCAGAACGTGCTCGACAGATGGCGGTAACGGTCTAGAAAATTGAAACCCTTGAATAGATTGAATTTGAGATAATAATCGCGAAGGTTCAGAAAAGCTATACAAAATAAGGTTAACGCCTAAAGTTAAAAATAAACATTCATCTTGATGGCGAATAACGCCATCGACATTTTGTACTACCAATTTTAACCAACGACCACAGCTTTTTCTAAGTTCAAAGCATTGCTTACCAAGTAGTGCTAAATCTGTGTAACGCGTCACAGCAAACACCAATGTCGCCGCTTTTAATTTGGGGCCTTTGTCAAACAGCTCACTATTGTCTTTTGCGGTATAATAATGCGTAGGCAATTTTGTACCGATTGGTACCGCACTTTGTACTAACCAGACATCGTCTTCATCTGGAAAATGCGAGCCATTGAATACTTTTAGATCGTTTACAGTTCCCTCTTGTACCAAAAACTGATTATCTTCAAGCGACAGTTGAAACTGCATATCAGCAAATACACCCGTAGTGTGGTGCCAATAATCGTACTCTAAAACGCGGGTAGCAGAATCATTATCTACGAAAATTAAACCATCAAAAGATTTATTAAGCTGCCTTATTAAAAATCGATAGTGTGTTACTTCTGGACCAGATAGCAAAAATAATAAGGTAACCCCTGTTTTTTTTGCAAACTCACTGTAATCGTTCATTATTGTTTTTGTGCTAGCTTCGATTGCTGCACTAAGTAGCTCTGTGTTGAAGTGGATAAACACTAGCGCATTTTTTAATTTTTTATACGCGCCTATCTCTTTAATTATACCTTTGTTTATTCGCTCTATTGAGTAATGCTGTGTCTCAGATGAGAGAGAGAATGGATGAACTTTACTACGTTTGTACGCAGTATTAATTGCTGCAGAAAATGACGACTCAAAGAAAGATTCAACGTCTTGAGAAACAATGTAAATATCGTTTGCGCAATTTTGGTTAATTGCATGTAAAGCAAATTCAATTACAAAATTATCTAAAGGGGCTAAAACAGCATAACTTGAAGCCGATTTTAACTCTTTTGCAGCCGGCTCTAAACCCGTTATGTTAAAGTTATGCACTTAAAAAGCCCTCAAAAAAAATACTTTTTTACTAGTTTTGCCTGCTATTCTATATATAATAGCCAAATATTGTCCACTTTTAATAAAAATAAATATTACGCTTACAAAGGTTGTAATGAATAATTTAGCTACAAAAAGCTCACAAATACTCACATCAAGTGACATAGAAAACCTAGCTCGCCGTTTTGGTGGGAAAAGTGACGACTATATAGAAATTATGAATACACAAAAAAATCAAAAAACAATTAACAAGTATGCGCTATTGAAAGAAATTGATGACGCATTAAAAACATCTAAAGAAAAAAAATAAAAAAGGCAAACTCCATTGCAAAGGATTTTTATTAAAGGTATCAAAGGCGGCATAGGTAGCACATCAGTTGTTGCAAACTTAGCGTGCGTTTTGAAAAAATCTGATGTTGATGTGGTTGCCATAGACCTAGATACTAAAAGTGACCTTGGTTTACACTTTGGCCTTAAGTGGACAGCCACAAAAGGTTGGAGCAACGAGAGCACTTTTGACGATGCGTTATTACATTTTCGTAAAGACAGCGATGGCGTTCTTTTTTTACCCCATGGCGATAATGAATCAACGTTAGATGAAATTATAGCCACAATTAACAATTGCAAAAATCTGGATTATAAAGAATCTGCTTGGATAATATTCGATTGCCCTTCACATATTAATATTTCTCACTACCCGTTGGAAGAAAACGATATTGTTATTGAGCTAGTCACTTGCGATGCAATTTGTCATAGCCTCATATACAAGCGCCTTCAAACTCTTAAGTCAGTAGAGTCAACTTGGAAACACTTTTTTGTCGTTAATCGTTACAACGCAGCCTCAGTGTTAGAATTTGATCTATTTTCTCTTTGGCAATCTACATTGCCATTTATGGCGCCGTTTTTTATTAACAGCGATGAAGTTATTAAAGAGGCCACAGCTAATCGTAATGTAGCCCTTAATTGCGCACCATACAGTGTAGCGAACGATGACTTTGAAACACTAGCTGGTTGGCTTGTAAGTAAGGCGGCGAACTGACGATGAGCTTTACTCTTTTTTACAAAAGGCCCATACACAGCACATTGTATATTCTATTGAGTATATTATTCACTGATAAGCTTGTGCGTTACATTTTATTTAAATTTCATAGTTACTTTAACCAGCACAAGGTTAATGTAATTGAAGCATTTTTAATGCCCTTTATAACTTTGTTCGGTTCATTATTTGTAAATATAAAAAAGAACAAAGAAAACTTTGAGTTAGCGTTATATAACTATTATCCACACTTAAGGTTACCATACAGAACTTATATCTATTCCAATATTATACGCTTTGTTATTCAGAGCATATTTTTGCTTTTTGCTGTTCATAAACCCAGAAAAAAATCAGTGTCCATAAAAAAGCATGCTGTAAATTATTTTTATGACGGGGTCAGTTACAGCCTAAGGCAACTTCGTTGGTACGACCTTAAATTAGGCCGATTAATAAGGCGCCTTTTTTCCAAAAACAACAAGCCTAAAAAAAGTGCTTTTAAAACAATGGCAGACGCTCGTATTTGGCAGAACAAACTTATTAAATACATCGTTGTTGCACTGATATTATTCTTGCTTGCCATATTTGTTACCATTCCCTTTAGCCTTGAAGCGCAAGCAGTGTTTATTAGCTTTATTTTACTGGTTGCTTACGCGCTCAAACGCGTAAAAGGCCATATGGCCACGATTGTAATGATCACCTTATCTGTCACTACATCTTCGCGGTACTTGTGGTGGCGATACACTGAAACACTTAATTGGGATGACCCTTTAGCACTTACATTAGGTGCAGGCTTGTTACTAGCAGAAACATACGCATGGATGGTACTTATTTTAGGTTTTTTTCAAACCATTAATCCACTTGAAAGAAAACCTGTCATGTTGCCAAAAAATACTGATCTATGGCCAACGGTAGATATTTACATTCCTACTTACAATGAACCTTTAAGTGTTGTAAGGCCGACTACCCTTGCCGCTTTAAGCATAGATTGGCCAGCAGATAAACTAAAAGTCTATATTTTAGATGATGGTAAACGCCCTGAGTTTGGTGAATTTGCTAAACAAGTGGGTGCGGGTTATTTAACAAGACCAGATAATAACCATGCAAAAGCCGGAAATATGAATAGTGCTATGCGCTACACAGATGGTGACTATATTGCCATTTTTGATTGCGACCACGTACCTGCTCGTTCATTTTTGCAAATGACCATGGGACAGTTTTTAAAAGACAGTAAAGTGTGTTTAGTCCAAACACCACATCATTTTTTCTCCGCAGACCCATTTGAGAGAAACTTAAATAACCACAGTCAAATTCCAAACGAAAACATGCTGTTTTACGGGCTTATTCAAGACGGAAACGATATGTGGGATGCTACGTTCTTTTGTGGTTCGTGTGCGGTACTCAAAAGAGAAGCGCTTGATGAAATAGGTGGCTTTGCTTTTGAAACCGTCACCGAAGATGCTCATACTGCACTGCGAATGCAACGCGCAGGTTATAAAACTGCCTATATAAATATTCCTCAAGCTGCTGGCCTTGCCACTGACAGTTTATCGGCTCATATTGGCCAGCGAATTCGTTGGGCACGGGGCATGGCGCAAATATTTAGGCTCGATAACCCGCTGTTAGGCAAAGGCTTGAACATTCCTCAGCGACTTTGTTACTTAAACGCTATGCTGCATTTTCTATCAGGTATTCCGCGCATTGTATTTTTAACCGCGCCACTGGCACTCATATACTTTAATGCATACATTATTTACGCGCCATTTTTAGCTATTTTTATCTACGTTGTACCTACACTTATTCAAATAAAAGCAACTAACTCACGAATACAAGGTAAGTATCGCTATTCGTTCTGGGGCGAAGTTTACGAATCTGTGCTTGCTTGGTACATATTAAAGCCAACAACAGTTGCTTTGTTTAATCCAAACAAAGGTAAATTTAACGTTACCGAAAAAGGTGGATTAAACGATAAAGAGCATTATGACTGGGGTATTTCTAAGCCATATTTGGTTTTACTCGCCATTAATTTAGTAGGTATGTTAATCGGTATTTTACGCCTGTTTTTTGGCGACCCTACGCAAGTTGGTGTACTGCTGATTAGTATGGGGTGGGCGCTTTATAATATTATCATTTTGGGTGCTGCGGTTGCCGTGGCAGCAGAAGCACGCCAAGTTAGGCATTCACACCGCATTAAAGCAAACTTCCCAGCGGGAGTTCGTTTAGCAAATGGCCACACGTTAAAAGTAAAAATTACAGATTACTCCGATAACGGCGTAGGAATAGAAACCGACCATGCACATGCTTGTCGTGTAAACGATAAAATAGAATTATTAATGAGCCGCGGTAATAAGCAATTCTCGTTTACTACCCATGTTTGTAATACTCGGGGTAATCAAATTGGCTTAACCATTAAAGATTTATCTCTTGAAAAACAGCGCGCGTTTATACAATGTACATTTTCACGAGCTGATGCGTGGCTTGACTGGCAAAATAACTTTAGACATGACCGCCCATCTTACAGTTTTAAAGAAGTGCAAAAAACAAGCCTTAGAGGGTTTAGTAATTTGCTATTTCATGCGCCACGAGCGCTCCAACCGACCATTCAGTTTATTACTGATATAGTTGTATACGTAAACTCATTTACTCCAAAAAGACCAATAGTGCATAATAATTATGATTAAAAAGTTGCTTAATATATCCCTAACATTGTCGCTTATTTGTTGTGCTTTCTTTGCGCATGCAATTGAGCCATTACAAAATAAATCAATGTTCATTAATGGATACCCTGAGAGCGCTCAGGTGTCGAGTTTACGTTTAGAGTTTGAAGCGTTAGGCTTTACAGGTTTTAGGCTCAACGGGGTAAATAATAACTCCCGCGTTGACTTTACAAACCGAATAGATAAATTGAGCACCAATTTAAAGCTTAACTTTTCGTATACTAACTCGCCTTCATTAATCGCGAATGTTTCGCACTTAAAAGTATACTTTAATGATAATTTAGTCACTGTTTTACCTATTAACGAACAACTTAGTATTGTAAAGAACACAGTGCAGCATAGCCTCGATCTTAACGCTAAATACATTCAAGATTACAACCAAGTCCGCTTTGAATTGGTTGGTTATTACGACCTTAGATGTCAAGACTACTTCAGCCGTACTATTTGGACAGAAATAAATAAATCAAGCAACATAACGCTCGATCAAAAGCAACTCGCTATCGATAGCCGTTTAGAATACCTCCCAGAGCCGTTTTTTGATGAAAAAGATTACAATAAACTTAACCTACCCTTTGTATTTGCTAAAACACCCAACACCCAAGCAATTGAAGCAGCAGCAACGCTATCGAGTTGGTTTGGAGCCCAAGCTGATTGGCGTGGATTTAATTTTCCCGTAACGTTAAATAAATCGCCTGATCAACACAGTGTGGTTTTTATTACTAATGATTCAAAACCTGATTTTTTGAAAGATTACCCAGATGTTGAAAAACCAACGATTGAAATTATTTCAAACCCATTTAATCGTTACTATAAAATGTTACTCATACTGGGCCGTGATGAAGCTGATTTAAAAACAGCGGTGACTGGCCTTGCGTTTGGCCACAAAGTAATGACTGGAAGAAGCGCAAGTATTGAAGCCATAAATCAGTTGCCACTTCGAAAAGCTTATGATGCACCACGCTGGCTTAGAAGCGATCGTCCAGTGCATTTTGACGAGCTTATTGACTACCCTACGCAACTACAGGCGCAAGGCCTTAATAATGGTCCAGTAAAACTAAACATTCGCTTTGCACCTGATCTATTCACGTGGCGTGAAAGAGGAATACCTATTACTCTTCAGTACCGTAGCACGCCAGAATCAGAAGCCATCGACTCTCGTTTAAATATGCTAATAAACCAAGAGTTTATAAGTGGCTTTTTACTCGATAAAAACAACGGTTTATTACAAACAACGCAAGCGTTGTTGCCACTAGTTGCCAATACCGACACCACACAAAGCACAGAAGGTTTTTCTGTCAATGGCATTAATTTAGCTAACAGAAATGAGCTTAACTTTGACTTTAGGTTTGGTGTACTCAAAAAAGGCGAATGTGCTGTTGCACCTCCTGGCGGTGAGTTTGGTGTTATTGATGGCGATTCAAGCATTGACGTAAGTGAATTTGATCACTATATCGCATTACCAGATCTGAACGTATTTGCTAATAGTGGCTTTCCTTTTACCAAATATGCTGATTTACAACAAACACTTGTGCTTATTGATGAAAACCCAACACCAAATGCTTTAACCGTTTTATTTAACTTAACGGGTCACTTTGGCGCGATCACCGGTTACCCAACCCATAGAATGAGTGTTGCTCATTTAAATGAGGACGCTGATTTAGATGATAAAGACATACTCGTTATTGCTAAACCTAACAGTATTGCTAATGACTTAGATGAAGATGCACAAACAAATGTTTTGCTTAACAATAATCAGCGCGCAATTAAACAAGCAATTTATAATGGTGCATACGACGAACAAACGACCGATAAAGTAGAGGTTAGTATTAAAAGTAGTGGCGATATGGCTGTTATAACAGGGTTTCAATCACCGTTTGACTCAGACCGCTCTATCGTCTCGTTGAGTGCTACGACGCAAAATGCATTTACTATACTTGACGATGTTCTAATGAACTCAGAAAAATTAGCTCAAGTAAAAGGTAGTGCAGCCATTATCAACTCACAGGGTATTAAAACCATTCAAGTAGATGAGCAATACTTTGTAGGCCATATCCCAGTCCATACATTAGTGTGGTTTCACTTATCTGATCATCCATTTATTTTGGCATTACTGTCTATTTTAACGCTATTGCTGATCTCATTTATCTTATGGCGATTATTACAAGCACTAACTTACAAGCGTTTAGCTGAAGGAGACGAATAATGAAATCACTCGTTAATATGTTTTTTACTGTGATGGCACTATTTGCTTTCAATGCCAACGCACAAGTTGAACAGTGCGAACCTTGGCAGTCGTGGCAAGTGTTTAAAAATCATTTTATAAGCCAAGACGGCCGCGTTATTGACTTGGGCAGTGATCAAAGTATCACAACCTCTGAAGGCCAATCATATGCACTATTTTTTGCGCTTATTGCCAACGATAAAGCCGCTTTTGATTCTGTTTTAAATTGGACCCAAGAGCATTTATCAGAGGGCGATTTAAGTACGCGTTTACCAGCATGGAAATGGGGACTAGATAAAAACCGCGTAGGGGGTATTTTAGATTCAAATCCTGCGTCAGATTCAGACCTATGGATTGCCTACAGTTTATCGCAAGCGGCAATTTTATGGGATGAACGCCGCTATAGTATTTTAGCCGCAGTGCTTGCTCAACGTATAATCAGAGAAGAAACCGCCTACATAACGGGCCTTGGCCTGTCTTTACTCCCCGCACCTGCCGGTTTTGAGTTTGACAATGAGCGCTATAAGCTAAATCCTAGCTACTCGCCGTTATTTATTTACCAGCAATTTAAAAAGCTTTATCCACATTCACCGTGGCATCAACTGCACGAAGGATCAGCTAAGCTAATTTTAGATACCGCACAGCAAGGCGTTAGCCCTGATTGGGTTATGTTTGATTCAAACCGCGGTTTTTACTACGACAGAAAAAATACAGATTTAGGTAGTTATAATGCAATTCGTGTTTACCTTTGGGCAAGTATGATGGCAAAAGATGCACCCTACAAACAAGAGCTTCTTACTCAGTTTGCACCGTTTGTGGACACTATTGAAGAGCGTGGCCACGTCCCTTTAAATACGTATGCTCAATCAGGTAAATCTGAAAAAAGAGGGCCTTTGGGCTTTAACGCAGCCCTGCTGCCTTTGTTAGCAGAGCAAGGTAATGATGAGCTGGTAATGGCCATTCAGCAAAAGCTAATGATTGATAAGTCTTTTACACAAACTCGTTATTACGACAGTGTATTGCATTTATTTGGTGAAAGTGCTGTAAACAAGCGCTTTAAAATAACGGCTGATGGAACGCTACAACCGACTTGGAGCACTGAATGTCGTTAAGGTTGGCCTTAGCTTGTACATTGGCACTAAGCACTAATTTAAATGCCGCAACAATAAATGATATTGATACACAATCGGTTGATTGGTTATTAAACCAAATTAGTATTGGTGAAGCACAACAAAACAAAAGACTTGTTGAAGATAGCCTGCAAAAATTGGTTGCAATTGCCCCTTCGCGAATAGAAACGCAATGTGCGCTTGCACATTACGACTTTACCAATGGCAATACAGACCAGGCAAACTTGTTATTAAATAAGCTTGATAACCAACTAACACAACAAACACCTTGCGTAAAAAAACTCAAGGTTATGTCTCGTATTCAAGGTAAAGACAAGGCAGTAATTCAAGAAGCAAAGCTGCTTGCTCGTGCCGGTAGATATGAACAAGCACGTCAAATTTACAATAAAATATTTAATGATGTTTATCCTACTTTAAACTTTGAGCTTGAGCATTTAAGCTGGTATGCACAAGACAGCGCTCAATGGCAAGGGGTTAAAAATGGTTACAAGCAATTATTAAAACGCTATGACAACCTAGGCACTATAGAAGTTGCTTATGCCAGACATTTGCTAAGACGTAACCCACGCGATAAAGCAGCTATGCGTATTTTAAGTAAGTATGGATCGACATCGGGTTTTAGTGATGAAGTTGAAGGTATTTGGCTCTCTGCACTAAAAAATATGCCCATAAACAGTAATACTGACAAGCAATTTCAGCAATACTTTATACTTTACCCGTTTAGTAATAAGGGAGAGTTACAGTATCAAGACTTTAAAAAGCAATTAAAAGCACGCCAAAAATTATTAGCCGACCCGGCTTATCAGCTTTGGTTAAAAGGCAATAAGCTACTCGAACAAGAAAGATTAAATGCAGCAGAACCTCTTCTATTAAAAGCATTAAAAGGCCGCCCTACTGACGGCGAAATAATGAACAGCTTAGGCATACTTTACCTACAATTAGGGGAGCATGGTAAAGCCTATAACTATTTTACACGTGCACAAAAATACACTGCCGACTTTGCAGAGCGAAATACCCTTAAAAGCATGGCTAAAACAGCTAAGTTTTGGCTATATATTCGCCAAGCAAGAGACGCTATAGACAGCAGTGAATTTAGAGTTGCCAAATTAAAACTCGATTTAGCCGCCGCATTAGAAGAAGAACCTAATACCGTACTGGCTAATCGTGGTACCTTACAATTTGCCCAAGGGCTATATTCACAAGCTGCGCTTACCTACCAAGTGGTGCTTAAAAGCGAGCCGTTAAACGAAGGCGCCCTATTTGGCTTACTCGAAATTGCAAAGCTTGAACAAAGTGAAAAAACGCTCACCTCTTTTTTTAATCGACTTTCATTTTCACAAAAAGAAATATTAAGAGCGTCATATTTAAGCTCATTAAGTAGCGTGTATAGAACTAAGGCAACAAAGCTAACTGAAGCTGGTGAATTAGAAGAGGCTGAAAAAATATTAAAAGAGGCTATTCAAGCAACACCAGAAGAGCCTTGGTTATATTACGACTTAGCGTTTATATATCAACAAAAAGGACTCACCGACAAAGCCCGCTCATTGTTTAATAATGTATTGTGGCAATTTCCGCTAAATTCACAGCTTAGGTATAGCCATGCACTGTTTTTGCGTGCTTTAGACGATTACCAAGGTGCGCTTGCTACGCTTCAGTATATTCCATTTAAATCTCGCGATGCTGACATTGTATCTCTTGAACAACAGTTACAACTTAATGAGTCTTTAGCACAAAGCGAACGTTTTATTAATTCTCAAAATAAAGCGGCTGCTATTTATCACTTAAGTGCGTTAGAAGCACAAAATTTAACTCCACCAATGAAAGCGGAGCTAGCACGAAGCTGGTTTAGCATAGAAGAACAAAACCACGCTTTAAAACTCATGCGTGACGCATTAGCTGAAGACCCCTCATTATCAGCCTATTGGCATATGTTGTATGGAGAATGGCTTTTAGCACAGGGTAATAAAGCTCAGACTACTGATTGGTTCAATCGTTATCGGCTTCCTGAAAATGCCTCTGAGAGTGAAATAGACCAGTTTGTGCAATTACAAAATGCCTATTACTCTGAGTATTTTAGTGGCAGTGATCTTATTGCGAAGCTAAATCAGCTTGATCAAAAATACCCAAGTTCATCAGCAACAACAACTGCGCTAATAAATGCAAACTTAGCACTTGATCAAAACCAATCAGCGATTATTTTATACGAACAAAAACTAAAAAATAATCAGTTAATTGAACCTCAAGCTTTAATGGCAATATCCAAAGCCTATAGAGCGCTTGGGGATGATTTCCAAGCAAAAGAGGTCACACAGCTCGCCATTGAACAAAGTACAACGCAAGAAAGTTATTTTCAGCGTCAAATTATGGAATCGTTAAACGATTTTAATTACGCAGGTGATGCCCTTTACTTAGCCGAGCAACTTATTCAAAAAGCACCTAATGATTTAGAGCTTCGTTATTTAGGCGCGCAAGTTGCTGCTAATTTTAATGAAACAGAGCAAGCACAAACGTGGTACGCACAAACGCTTTCACCTAATCGTCAACTAAATGAAAAAGAACTCTACGCATCACTTTCGCGCATTAATGAAAACGACGAGTGGTATATAAACGGTGCCAAACGAGAACTACTCAGCCAACAAAACAAAAACCAAGCCTACATTGCTGTTGGTGTAAATTTTAGCGGACAAGTAAGTACTGAAAGTGAGGCTACATTGGGCGCTGGTTTAGTCCCTATTGAAGCGTACTTTCCGCTTTGGCAGGGGCAAGGCTTTGTAAAAATAGATCCTACAAGTATTAGCGCGCAAACAACACGATTTGACGAGCAATTTGCTGGCAGTCGATACGGTCAAGGCGCTTTGTGTATATTTACCTGTGGTATTGACGAGGTAAGTCCCGAGCAAGATGGCGTTGATATTGGCATTGGTTGGCAAAACGAAAACTGGCGCGTAGATATTGGCACAACACCACTGGGCTTTTTAATCGAAGACATTGTATGGGGTGTTAATTACTCGGACGACTTTGGTGACTTTGGCTATAGCCTTGAGTTAGAAAAACGACCAGTAACCAGCTCAGTACTCGCCTATGCTGGTCTTGAAGACGTTAATACCGGTAAAATTTGGGGGGGTGTTCGCTCAACTGGTTTAACCGCAAATGTTTCTCATGATTTAGGCGGCGATTGGGGGTTTTGGTCTAGTGCTGACTTTACATTATATAAAGGTCAAAACGTAAAAGATAACCAGCGCTACCGCTTGATGGGCGGTACCTATTATCGTGTAATAAGCAATCAAGATCGCGAATTTACAGTGGGTGCAAGTTTATTGCATTGGGCGTATAAATTTAATTTAAGTGAAGAAACCTGGGGCCACGGCGGCTACTACAGCCCACAGAACTATATTGGGTTATCGGTTCCTTTGACCTACGATGCACGATGGGGTGATGACTTTGTATACCGCGTAAAAACAGGCGTGTCGTATTCGCAAACTAAAACGCAAGCCATCGACTTTTTCCCTAATGATCCTGACCTTCAAGCTGAAGCCTTTGTTCGCCAACTTGAAACCGGTGTAGACCCTGCCTTTGATTCAGATACCAGTTCGGGCGTATCGTACAACTTAGAAGGCAGCTTTGAATACAGAATAACCCCACATTGGTTCTTTGGTGGTTATTTAGCTATTGATCGTTCTGACTTTTACGAACCTAATTTTGGCCAACTGTATATCCGTTACTACTTCAATCCTGTTTACGGGACACTCGAATTTCCGGGTACACCTATTATCCCTTATGCTGAGTTCTAACTTAGCATAAGGTGATACACCGCTCAGTACTTCCCCTCGCCTTGAGGTATATGTATACTTGAGCGCAATTGTAGCTAGGATAAGGGTGTGTCTCTTACCTTGTGGTGTTATAGCCATACAGCAAATCATTATCTTAGATACAAATAATATACTGGTGGTCGAGCACTTTAACCTTATAAACAGGCTAACTGAGCTAAAGCAAAAAATTATAAGGCCATCACAACAATTCTTTAAGTTAGGAAGTAAATATGAGTTCAGCTCCAGATAGTGGCTGGTTTGGCCACCCTAAAGGACTTTCGACATTGTTCTTCACTGAAATGTGGGAACGAATGAGTTATTACGGTATGCGAGCTATGCTCGTATTATTCATGACAGCAAGCTTACAACAAGAAGGCCTTGGCTTTACGGTTGCATCAGCGGCTGCAATTTATGGTTTGTACACAGGTGCGGTATACTTTTTAGGCTTACCTGGCGGTTGGTTAGCGGATAGATTATTTGGCGGCCAAAAAGCGGTTTGGTACGGTGGTATTATCATTATGTGTGGCCACATTATTTTGGCCGTTCCACATGAATATTCATTTTTTATTGGTTTAATTTTTGTTGCAACAGGTACGGGCTTACTCAAGCCAAATATCAGTGCAATGGTAGGCCAGTTATACAGCGATGCTGATGAGCGTCGTGATGGCGGTTACGCTATTTATTACATGGGTATTAACATGGGTTCTTTAATAGGTTACTACGTATGTGGTTACTTTATGGAGAACGTAGGTTGGCACTGGGCATTTGGTGCAGCAGCTGTTGGTATGGCCATTGGTTTAGTACAATACAAAATTACCCTTAATAACTTACCAGAGCACAGCGCTTTACCTGCTAATCCATTAAGCGCTAAAGGCACTTCACGTACATGGGGTGCTATCGCATTATTTGTAGCTGTTGTTGCGGGCGTTACCATAGCCGCTATGACGGGTGCTATCATTATAAACCCTTCGGTTGTAGCCGGTTATACAGCTGTTGCATTTACTATTATATTCTTTGTGTACTTTGGCCTGATTTATTTTAAAGGTAAATTAACAGGCGAAGAAAAACAAAGAATGTGGGCACTATTTTTAGTGTGTGTTGCCTCTGCATGTTTTTGGTCTGGTTTTGAGCAAGCAGGTTCTTCATTAAACCTATTTGCCCGCGATTACACCGACCGACTTATAGGTACTTTTGAAATTCCAACTACATGGTTTCAATCTTTAAATTCACTATTTATTATTGTTTTATCGCCATTTTTTGCTGCGCTTTGGATAAACCTATCTAAAAAAATGATATCGCCTACTTACAGCGTAAAATGTGCATTTGGCCTGATCATCATGGCCTCAGGCTTTTTAGTCATGTTTATGGCAGCACATTATGCAGCAGAAGGCTTAAAAGTAGCGCCTTACTGGTTGGTTACTACGTACTTTTTACACACAGTGGGTGAGCTTTGTTTAAGCCCTGTTGCATTAAGTGCAGTAAGCAAGTTATCGCCGCGTCGCTATACGGGTCAAATGATGGGTGTGTTTGTTTTAACTTACTCTATTGGTAATATTATCGCAGGTTTACTTGCTGGTAACTTTGATCCAAATAACGTTCAAGAAATCCCTACCCTATACTTACAAATTGCATTATTTAGCATTGGTGTAGGTATTGTTTTAGTGCTTATGAGCTTTAAAGCGAAAATATGGGAAAAACAAGGATTAGAGACCTAATTCGGTTAATCCTTTTGTACTAATAATTATTTACTGCATATTCTAAATGTAGTAACAAATAAAAAATGCCCCCATAATTGTTATGGGGGCATTTTTATACAGCTATGCTCCCATACTTTTAACTGATATTATGCATTAATAAATTGTTAAATTAGACACCCGAGGACTGCTGTATATGTTATTGGACAAGTTATTAAAAATAGCTGCAATACCATTTTTGCTCTTTATGTTAAGTGCATGCGGTGGTGCGAGTGATGCAGTAACGGTTAACCCAAATGATCCTGTTGAACCCGAGCCAACCCTACTTCCTTTAACTGCTGCTAACGGCTTAAACTCAACGTTAGATAACGGGGGGTTTGAATTAATTATCCCTGCGAATATAGCTTCATCAAATAGCGAAATCACTTACGAAAAAACGACGCTAGATGATGCCAACGCACAGTTAAACATTATCTCTGATTTACACACCCTTATACCCGACCCTGACATTTCATTTTCAGACTCCTTTACCATTAGAATAAAAATACCTGAAGACTATGTACTCGGTGGGCAATTATTCATAGCCAGACAGTTAGGCCTAAATAGGTGGGAAACGATTACTAACTCAACCGTAAGCGATGATTATGTCAGTGCACAAGTGAATCAAGTCGGCACGTATGCAATTCAAATGCAGCGTAAAGAAGCATTCGCCGATATTGGTCCAACATGTGAAGCGAGCGCAACAACACAATCGGTACGCTTTGTTCATGTAGCAGACTTACATGCTCGTTTTGGGTATCAGGAACAATACTTTAGCCGTATTAAAGCCTATTACAATCAAGTCGCCAACCAAACACCACATACCCTATTTACCAATGGTGGTGACGATTATGAAAAAGGCACGGTAGCAGAGCAACTTTCACAAGGTACAGCAACCGAAGAAGCCATTAAAGCGATGCAGTTTGACATTCGTGTTGTGGGAAACCACGACTATGCATGGGGGCCTGAAAAGCTACTGAGCTATTCGCAAGATGATAAAGCGATTGTGCTTGCAAGTAACACTCGCTATGAAGGGGAGCAACTTCAAGATTTTGCCGCTGTGAGCTTTGCAAAAGTGCAAGTGGGCTGTGTTACCTTAGGTGTATTTGGCATGACGTCGGTGCCATGGAATGAATTAGATGAGCCACAGCAAGACGATCCAATCCCAGATTTTATAAAACAATTTAAAATGAGCTGGGAGTGGCAACAAGTCGCACAAAGCATTGTAAACCAATACCGTGATGATGTTGATTACATGGTAATGCTAAGCCATCTAGGAGTAGGCCTAGACACAGATATGGCAACTGACGTTGCAGGTATTGATTTAGTATTAGGGGGCCATACCCATGGCGGCGAAAGCTTTGATACACTAGAAAATGGCGCCATTGTTATTCAACCTGACTTTTATGCAAAAGGGATAACCGACTTAACACTTGAGTTTAATTTAGCTGATAAAACATCACCTGTTGTGAACTATCAAACGATTGCCACTGAAACTATTACTGAACGTGATGAACCAACAAAGCAAGCCATTGATGAAATTATGGGCCGTTACGCGCCTGATGCACAAACCGAAATAGCTATTTCAGAAAACTACCCTAGTGCAATTGAGTTAGCTGAAATAACAGCATTAGCCGCGCAACACGAAAGTTCAATCACAGCTGCACTTTTAAACCCCGAACTGGTTCAAAAACGTTGGACACCCGGCACGCTCACACAAGAAGATTTTCACGAAGCATTTTACGTAGAAAGACAGCCTTCAAATACACCCGGTTTTAACGCAATATATAAAGTGACAGTAACAGGTACAGACTTAACGTCTATGTATGCAAGCCAACCGGACTGGTTTTTACTTACACCGGATAACATTCAAGCAACCAGCAATTATGATGTCGCTTTATTTAAAGGCGCAGCGCTTAACCCTGAATTATTTTTTAATGGTGTCACATTTTCAAACGTAGAACCCATTGCCGAAGCATGGTGGTTACTAGATCAGTACGCCCGATTTAGAACAAGCCAGTGCTTATACCTAGATACCAACAGTCAACTGTTTTCATGTACAAACGAAGAAAACATAACGGTATGGAATTTTGATAATGCAGCAAGCCCACTTACAGCAGATTTTGGACCTTCAGTACTCAGTTACTTCGATCCTGAAGAAAAAGACTGGGGCCCAGAAGAAACTCAATATAAAACCACTACCGAACTGGGCATTAGTGATTTGAGTGATGGGCCGTCAGGTGTAATGGCATTTTCAAGGCATGCACCAACCGAAGGCCTACATATTAACTTAAACACACCCGCTAACGGCGATTATGCCGCTGATGGCATGGTTTCAGACTACACACTTGTAATGGATTTATACTGGCCAGCAGAAGGCCAAGATATTTACCGTGCGGTTGTTCAAGCGGATACCGTTAACTACTTAACCGACGATGCCGACATATTTATTGACCCAAGTGGTGGTTATGGTAAATCAACCAGCGACAGCGGCTATTTTGGCAATACACAACCAGACTCTTGGCATCGTGTCGCTTTAGTATTTTATACTGCACCTACCAATGGCGTATTTGAAGTGTACATAGATGGCGAACTAGTGGGTGTAAAGGAAGATGGAGAAATAAACAACCGCTGGGCACTCAAAGACGCAGTGCTGCTGTTTAATGATGACAACTTTGAAACCGAGCCTGGCTACTTAAATGCCATGCTTTATGCCGGCCGTGCAATGAGCCGCGACGAAATAAAAAGCTTAGGTAATGCGCAGCAAAAACTCACTTATGAGCAAGCAACACGCGTACTTAATCAAACCATTGAACGCCATTACCAAGCTGCGCCTGAAATAAAACCAAACGTGTGGTTACAACAGCGAAGCAAGTTTTTTGGTGAACATGCCAAAAGTGTAAACAATTAATTACACTTACCCCTGTTTCATACCACTTCAAAAAAGAGAGTTTAGCTACTTAAACTCTCTTTTTTATTACTATAATTCATAAGCTTAATAAAAAAACAGCCACTAAAACTGCTTACTTTTACAACGTAAAAAATTTTCTACTGTATTGACTCAAAACAACTTGGCCACAAACGTCCTATAAAATTTACACACCACTCAATTACTAAATACCTGGCTGCTCTTCCCCTAAATCTAATTCTGGTTAATTATCTTGCCATTAACAAAACAACAAATAATCACAGTGCTTAAATTGTGGGAGTAATTAAAATGAGTGAAGTAAATAACTATTTAGGTTTAGTCGGTATTGAGTTTACTGAATACGCCACGCCTGATGCAGATTACATGGATAAAGTATTTACTGACTTTGGCTTTTCAAAGCTTAAAAAGTTTAAAGGTAAAGACATTGTTTATTACAACCAAAACGACATTCACTTTTTACTGAACAACGAGCGTGAAGGTTTTTCTGCTGAATTTGCTAAAAGCCATGGCCCTGCAATTTGTTCAATGGGGTGGCGTGTAGAAGACGCACAAAAAGCATTTGAAACTGCAGTAGAGCGCGGTGCAAAACCTGCAACCGATTCTACACACAAAAACCTTCCTTACCCTGCAATTTACGGTATTGGCGATAGCCTAATTTACTTTATTGACCAATTTGGCGATAAAGGCACCATTTATGAAAGTGACTTTGAAGATTTAGCAACGCAAACGGTTGTTGAAGACAAAGGCTTTAAGCGCATCGACCACCTAACTAATAATGTTTATAAAGGCACAATGGAAACATGGGCAAACTTTTATAAAGATGTGTTTGGTTTTACAGAAGTACGTTACTTTGACATTAAAGGTCAAAAAACGGCGCTAATTTCATATGCGCTTAAATCTCCATGTGGCACCTTCTCAATTCCAATCAATGAAGGTAAAGGCAACGACAACAACCAAATTGACGAATACTTAGGTGAGTACAATGGCCCAGGCGTTCAACATTTAGCATTTTTAACTGATGATTTAGTTAGCTCGCTAGACAAGCTAGATAAATCAACTATTGCAACGCTAGATATTATCCCTGAATACTACGACACCATTTTCGACCGTGTGCCGTGGGTAAAAGAAGACAAAGACAAAATTCGCGAACACCAAATACTGGTTGATAGCCAAAGCGAAAATTGTTACCTACTACAAATTTTCTCTAAAAACTTATTTGGCCCAATTTTTATAGAGATGATTCAACGCGTTGATGATGGCGGTTTTGGTGAGGGTAATTTCCAAGCGTTATTTGAATCAATTGAACGCGATCAAGAGCGCCGCGGCGTTTTATAATCTTTTTGAGTAAATTAAAAGCAGCGACCTTCGCTGCTTTTTGTCGTTTTAATATTTAAAATGTATGGCTTAAAGTGCAAGTATGCTTAAATAAATACTCCATTGTTGCCATACAGTTAAACCAAAGGAAATGTAATGAGCCTAATTAACGAAACCCATGATATTAATTTAACAAGCTGGGTAGAGTCAGCGAATGTTGCCAATTGCGACTTCCCTATTCAAAACTTACCATTTGCCGAGTTTCGTCGCAAAGGCACTAACGAAGTATTTCGTGGCGGTGTTGCGATAGGTGATCAGGTTATCGACCTTGCAAAACTAAATGAGCTAAATATATTTACAGGCGACGCTAAAATAGCACTCGATGCAGCGAGCGAGTCAACGCTAAATACATTTATGGGTTTAGGGCAGCAATACTGGTCAGCACTTCGTTTAGCCCTTTCAAAAGCATTACGCGAAGGCGCTGAATGTCAAAAAGATATTGCGAGCGTATTAATATCGCAAGCTGAAATTGAATTTTCATTACCATGTCGTATTGGTGACTACACCGACTTTTACACCTCTATTTATCATGCAACGGCAGTAGGTAGTTTATTTCGCCCTGATAACCCACTATTGCCAAACTATAAATGGGTACCGATTGGTTACCATGGCCGCTCTTCATCTATTGATGTGTCTGGGCAAACATTTCACCGTCCTAAAGGACAAACTAAAGCACCTGATGCCGATGTACCCTCATTCGGCCCATGTAAACGCCTTGATTACGAGCTAGAGCTTGGCATTTACTTAGGTAAAGGAAATGCGCTTGGCGATGCAATTGCAATCGAAAATGCAGAAAACCATGTATTTGGTTTTTGTGTATTTAACGACTGGTCTGCCCGCGACTTACAAGCTTGGGAATACCAACCATTAGGTCCGTTTTTAGCGAAAAACTTTGCATCAACAGTGTCTCCTTGGATTGTTACAACAGAAGCACTCGCACCGTACAGAACAAGTTGGACCCGTGATGAAAACGATCCTCAACCTATGGAATATCTAGAATCTGCCGCTAATCGCGAGCAAGGTGCATTTGATATTCAAATGGATGTAAAAATTCAAACCGAAAAGATGCGTAGCGAAGGGCACTCTCCCACCCGCGTATCTACCTCTAGCTTTAAGCACTCTTACTGGACTGTAGCTCAAATGGTAACTCACCACACAGTTAACGGGTGTAACTTTATGCCGGGTGATATGCTGGGTTCGGGTACGCAATCGGGCCCAACACATGAAGAAGCGGGCTCTTTGCTGGAGCTATCTCGTGGCGGTAAAGAAAAGATAACGCTAAGCAATGGCGAACAACGCAGCTTTTTAGAAGATGGCGATAACGTTATTATGCGCGGCTGGTGTGAAAAAGAAGGCTTTGCGCGTATTGGTTTTGGTTCAGTTGAAAGCACGGTTTTAGCCGCAAAATAATCTCAATCAAGCATACTTAAATGAAAGGGCTGCTTTTAAAAGCAGCCCTTTTTTATTAATTTTTGAACAGTTACAATTTTTTTCTGGCTTTTTAAGCTCAGATTGATACATTATTCCGGTTAGTAGCCAGTGTTTATATGCCATGTCAGTATTTATAAAGTCTTACAAAAAACTTTTTCCAGCTCGCCAACTCCTTATTCGTCAAAATGGCGAGGTTAAGCATGTTGTTTTAGCGCCTTGGTTACAACTTTTTGCAATAGTGCTTATTTTAGCAACACTTGTCTGGGTGAGCATTTCTAGCTTTCGTGTATACACACAAACTAACCATATCTCTGACATAGAAAAAAATCAGCTTAACAAACAAGCACTATGGGAACAAAAAGTTAGCGAGCAACAACGTCTTCACGAGCAACAACTCAAACAGCTAGTAACTCTTGAACAAAAACAAGCGCTACTTCAAAGCATGATCGAATCTTTACCTGCTTCAATCAGTCAAGACGTTATTCAGTTAGGTGAAGAGCTTGAGTCACCTATTAACGAAAATAAAAGCGAATTTCATGACCCCTTAGTTGATGAAGACCCAAATGCTAAGCAAGTTAATTTAGGTAAGCCTATTAGTTTTGAAACACGTTTGGCACATTTAAATGAGCAATACGAACAAAGCTTTAATTACCTAGACAAAAAAATAAACGAACGACATAACGCTATTTTAGCCATGCTTAAAGGCGCAGGCCTTGATGCCGCTTTGGAAGAACACCTAGCAATTAACTCTTTGCATATTGCTCAAGGTGGCCCGTTTGATGTATTCGATGAAACAAATATACCCGGTCATTTTTTGGCTATAGTTGATAAGTTAGTCGCGTTAAATAATCTAGAAAATTTATTAACTGAATTACCTAACACCCTGCCCTTACCCGCTGCAAAATATTATATTTCAAGTAGCTTTGGCTTACGTAAAGACCCAATGAATAATCGCCGAGCATTTCACAAAGGCGTAGACTTAGCGGGTTGGCACAAAACCGAAATTTTTGCTCCGGCCGACGCTGTGGTTCTTCGTGCAGGGCGTAATGGCGGATATGGTAACTTTATTGAACTTGAACACAAAAATGGCCTAGTAACTCGCTTTGGTCATTTAAATAAAATAAAAGTAAAAAAAGGCCAGCACATTGCCAAACACGATGTAATTGGTTTAATGGGGAGCACTGGTAGAAGTACTAGCACTCATTTACACTACGAAGTATTGGTTAATGGCGAACAAGTCAATCCTCTAAAAATAACAAAGGCGCTTTCTCGTGTTCGGTAGAAAAAAATCAACAAGTACTAATCTAAGAAAGGTTAATCATACCCCCTCTATTATTTCTGAAGATGTGCGCCTTACTGGCACTTTAATAAGCCAAGGTGAGGTTCAGCTTGATGGCCGCATAGATGGCGACATAAAAGCCGAGCAGTTAGTTATAGGCTCCTCCGGTGTAGTTGAAGGAATTGTTGAAGCAGTAGGCATTGTTGTTAAAGGCACTGTTATTGGTTCTATCAATGCAAGCGAAGTAAAAATACAAAGTGGTGCTCACGTCCATGGCGACGTATTTCATGATTCATTGAGTATAGATGCTGGCGCTATAATTGAAGGCAACTTAAAGCAACGCACTGAAAAAGAGACAGTAGAGTTAACTGCTGAACCAACTGAAAAAGAAGTTAAAACACTGATTGAAGAAGATGACAGCGGCTTGTCGTTTGTAAATAAACAAGCCACGGATAAAAGCGAGCGGTAGGCTATTTTTTCTCAGTAATATACATTGTAATATCTGCAGTGAATACGAGTTCGTTGCGGGTATTATAAAGCTTCACTGGTACTACTAAGTCTTCTTTATCAATCCACTGGCGTGGTAAATCAATTTCAGCAATAGCCGTAACGTCTGTATCAACCTTTGCCAAATATTGCACGGTCATTCCCTTTGGTATCCAACGATGGGTTTTTACCGGTACAGTCGCGTCAACCATCACCCCTGCACATAACTCAGCCAAATTACACTGCGCAATTGCATGAATGGTTCCAATGTGGTTATGAACACTACGACGATTTTTAACAACAGCACTACAGTGCCCTTCTCGCAGATCTAATACATAGGGCTTCATTGAGCCAAAGTAAGGTGCTTTAAAACAAACAGCTTTAGTAAAAAGCCAATTGCCAAAGGGTAAGTTTTTAAATTTATGCCACGTTTTAACTAGTGGTGATTGATTTGCCATTTTTATTATCCAGTTACAGTTACTTTATTAACGCTAACACATCAGACCAGTTTAAAAAAGCCGTTTTAATTACTGCTTTTATTATGTGTTTAACAAAAAATACGAATGACGACGTATGCATAGGCCAAAAGCCCTTTCTTTTTTACGAGTGCCCCCCTAAAATACGCGAAAAAGGAGACTCAATGCATACACAGCCCGCAAAACCTAATCTAACTTTATTACTTATCTTAGCGTTGCTCGTTATTTTTTGCCCTATGGCTATTGATATTTATCTGCCCGCTTTTCCTACCATAGCAGAGCAATTTTTGGTGACTGAGCAACAAGTGCAGCAAACTGTTGCCATTTTTATGTTAACCGTTGGACTAGGTCAATTAATTGCAGGGCCATTAGCAGATAGATTTGGCCGAAAGCCTGTCGCATTAGTAGGTATTAGCTTATATGCAGGCTCTGCGTTACTTGCTTACTGTGCCCCTTCGTTTGAAGTATTACTTTCTGCTCGTGCATTACAAGGGTTAGGTGCATGCGCCACATTTGTTGTCGCTTTCGCTATTGTAAGAGATAAATTTGGTAGCGAACGTAGCGGCCAAATTATTACTTACTTAAATGGCATTGTGTGCTTTATTCCTGCGTTAGCGCCCATTTTAGGTGCTTGGTTAACTGTTAAGTTTGGCTGGGAAATGAACTTCTTATTTTTAACTGGGTTTGCATTGGTAGGCTTTATTGTTACGTTTTTCTTTTTTAGAGAAACACGACCAGCTGATAGCGTTTATCAGGGACATATTCTCGATTTAAGACGCTTTATACCTATTATTTCAACGCCACTATTTTTATTTAATAGCTTGCTTTGCATGGTTACTATGTCGGTTATTTTAGTGTTTGTCACCCTAGCACCTGGCTGGATAATTACTGAGCTTGGCGGAAGCGTAGCTAATTTTACATTTTGGTTTTCACTAAATGCCGTTTTAAGCATTATTGCCAGTTTTATTATGCCACTGTACATTAAACGCCACCCCAAACGCGCTTTAAAAATAGGGTTACTGCTATTGGTTGGCTCGGGATTACTTATGCTCCTGTTTAGCCAATATAAATCGGCTTTGGCGTTAATGATCCCCATGTTTGTGGCTGCATTTGGTTTTGCGCTAACTCTTGGCTCTGCAGCAGGTAGAGCATTAAGCTTGTTTCCTAAACAAGCGGGCACAGCTTCAGCGTTGCTTGGTGCAATGCAAATGAGTGGGGCAAGTTTGCTGGTATTTATTACTCAATTTTTACAGTTGCAGACCCCTATATTAATTGGCGTCCACTTTTTATTATTGGTCCCTTTTAGCTATTTATTGCTTCGCAAAGCGCAGTTTTCATAACCCCCAACAAAAATTCATCATTAATGGGTAAGTAATTTTTATTTACCCCCTTTCACTGCACATTAATTACCCAATCAGAATTATTTCGTTTTTATTAACAATTCACTGTTGCAATCTAGGTACAACTGCTCTATCGTTAAATTAAGTTAACAGGTGGTTAACAAAATAATTCTAGGATGTAAAAATGAAAAAAAACAAACTTGCCTTAGCATTAATTTTATCTGGTCTATGTACTGCAGGTAATGCAAGTGCACAAAACGAACGTTTCATAATTCAAGTCGATAACAACAAAAAAGGTGTAGTAAAAGCACTTACTAAAAAACTCGGTGGTGATATAAAAGTTGACGGTAATGGGTTTATTGCCGCTAAATTTACTGGTCACGATTTAGCAAGCTTAAAAGGTTTGCTAAATAACCCTCACATAAAACTTATTGAAGAAGACCAAAAACGTGTTCCTTTATCATTATTCAATGATGACGCTGGCAATGCAATGCAACAACAAATTACACCGTATGCTGTTTATCAATCTCAAGCTGATCAGGTAACATTTGACGCAAATGCGGGTATGAAAGTATGTGTTATTGACTCTGGTTTAGACAGCACAAACCCTGATTTCATTTGGGGAAATATCACTGGCGATAATGACAGCGGCACAGGTAACTGGTTCGATAATGGCGGACCACACGGTACTCATGTGGCGGGTACCATAGGCGCTGCAGATAACAACTTAGGTGTTGTAGGCATGGCACCAGGCGTTGCTATGCACATCATAAAAGTGTTTAACGAATCTGGCTGGGGTTATTCATCAGACTTAGCACAAGCTGCTAACTTATGTTCTCAGGCAGGTGCAAATATTATCAGCATGAGTTTAGGTGGTGGTGGCTCAAATAGTACTGAGTCAAACGCTTTTGCTGATTTCACTAACGCTGGAGGCCTTGTAGTTGCAGCGGCAGGTAACGATGGCAATAACGTTCGTTCATATCCAGCTGGCTATCCATCAGTTATGATGGTAGGCGCAAATGATGCAGATAATCAAATTGCTGACTTTTCACAATTTCCAAGCTGCTCATCAGGCAAAGGTAGACGTGTTACAACTGACGAAACAGTATGTGTTGAAGTGACTGCTGGTGGTGTAGATACGCTTTCAACATACCCTGCTGGCATGGCATCCGCAGCAAATATGTCTGCTGACGGCACACCCTACGCTTCATCCGCAATGGAAAATACTGGTCAAGCATCAGCATCTGCGTACTTTATGGGAACTGCACAAAATATTGATAATGGTGCTGCTGGGAAAGTATGTTTAATCGACCGTGGTGTCGTTTCTTTTTATGACAAAGTAGCAAACTGTGAAAACTCAGGTGGAATAGGCGCTGTTATCATTAACAACGAAGCTGGTATGCTTTACGCAACACTAGGCGATACTAACAATACAACAATTCCGGCTGTGGGTGCCGCATTTGAAGATCGCACTGCACTGCTTGGCAGCACAACGATTACAATAGATATTGGCGCATCAGATTATGGATTCATGAGTGGTACATCAATGGCAACGCCTGCAGTGTCGGGTATTGCTGCTCTTGTATGGTCAAATCATACTGACTGTACGGGTACAGAGATTCGTGATGCTCTAAAGGCAACTGCACAAGATCAAGGCGCAACAGGGCGTGATGATTACTTTGGACACGGTATTGTAAAAGCAGCCGATGCTGATGCCTATTTAACTGCGAATGGTTGTGCAGGTAATGATAATGGGGGCGGTGGTACCGACCCAGAGCCTGTAGGTGACATAACGCTTTCTGCTTCAGGTTATAAATCAAAAGGCACCAAGTATGTTGACCTTAATTGGGCTGGCGCAGCAACAAGCCAAGTTGATGTTTACCGCAACGGAAGCAAGGTGACAAGTACAGCTAATACTAATAGCTTTACTGATAGAATATCGACCAAAGGTGGCGGCACATATACCTATCAAGTATGTGAAGCTCAAAGCACAAGCGCTTGCTCTAACAACTCAACCGTTACTTTTTAATAAAACGTAACTTAAAAAAGCGGGCAACAGCCCGCTTTTTATTTACCTAGTTGCTTGATAAACTCACTCATATTTAACAATCAATTCTAATAATGATTAATCCCGATTTTCTCTTCTCTTTTTTAGTTGCTAGTTTTTTAATGGCGGTTGCCCCAGGCCCTTCGAATGCATTTTTAATGGCACAAACATTTGCAAATGGCCGCACTGCGGGTATGCAAAGTGCGTTTGGTTTTGCATTAGGTGGGGTTGTACATACCTTTTTTGCAGTAATAGGCTTAAGTGCTATTTTAAAAGCATCACCCGCTGCCTATAGTGCTGTTCAATATACAGGTGCAGCTTATTTGTGTTATTTGGGCTTTATGATGATAAAAAGCACGCTAAAAAACACAGCTACTGCCACACAAACACAAAGTGAAGATAAGCCACACGTAAGCACTGCTAAAAAATCTAATGTGATGTTTCAAGCCATGATGACCGAGGTACTTAACCCTAAGGTCGCTTTATTTTTTATTGCATTTATTCCACAGTTTGTAGACCCGAACTTATCATCAGCCACTTTTCAGCTCGCATTTTTTGGCCTGCTGTACCCTATTTTTGCTTTTCCAATAGACTGCACGTATATTTATTTTGGCGACAAGATCGCACAGTTTTTTAGGCAGCATCCAAATAGTCAACTTTGGATTGATAGAGTAACGGGAATAATATTTATTGCCCTCGCTATTAATCTACTATTATAACTTTCCTAAATTTTGCTAACAGTTGGTGTAACTATGAGCATTTAGGCACAAATAAAAAGAATTAATATGGAACAAAAAACGCAATCTCTCCCTGCAAAGAAAAATATTGCCCTTGTTGCTCACGATGGCAAAAAAGCCGCGCTAAAGCTGTGGTGCGACAAACATAAAAATACACTTAGCAAGCACACCTTATACGGCACAGGTACAACGGGGCATTTAATTCAAAAAAGTACAGGGCTTGATGTTGTTCAGCTTTTAAGTGGCCCAATGGGTGGCGACCAACAATTGGGCGCAAAAATAGCAGAACATGAAATTCATGTTTTAATATTTTTTTGGGACCCTTTAGCTTCTCAGCCTCATGACCCTGATGTAAAAGCATTACTGCGCTTAGCGGCAGTGTGGAATATTCCTGTAGCGTGTAACGAGGTAAGTGCTGATATGCTGTTAAGCTCTCCTTTAATGGAAAACGAGCTTGAGCGTACCTTGCCAGATTACGAAAAATACCTCGCAACCCGACAAATAAGTCTTTAAGCCTTTTAAGTTACTTATAAAGCATGCTGGCCCATTTCGTCAGGCCAGCAGTTACACTACCAAAATGGTCACCATTAACCATATTAATATTACCTAAGTGCTCGCTAAGTGCTGCTTTGATTAGAGGAGACTGCGCACTGCCCCCCGTTAAATAAATAACGTCTGGTGTTGTTTGTGCATCACTTATTGCTTGTTTTGCCAAAGTAACTATTTGGCTAATACTACTTTCTACAGCTAGCGATAAATCATGAACAGATAAGTTTTTACTAAGTTCAGTATCTAAAAAGCGCAAGTCACAGTTAAAGTCATGTGTTGACGAAAGGGCTATTTTTGCGGCTTCACCTTGTTGAACAAGTTGATGCCCTTGCTTATTTTGTTGTAAGTGAATTAAGCGTTTATATAGGTCTGGTGCACTTACATCTCGCAACTGTGCATTAAGTTCACGCGCCTGACTTTCACTGTAAAATTGGCTTTGCAAATTAACATCGTTAATTTTACATGCCTGCCAAAACGGCTGATTTGGCAAAGGTAATCCCGATTTAAATGTGCTGCCAAGCCCTAATAAGGGCATTAACCCATGAAAGCTCAATGCAATATCTAAATCGTTTCCGCCAACGCGTTTACCGCTGTGAGCTAAAAAGTCGTTATCGCGCTGACTATTTCCTCTAAAACTTGGGCCCATTTGCACAAACGAACAATCACTGGTCCCCCCACCAATATCTATAACCAACACTTTCTGATCGTGTGTTAAATCACTTTCGTAATCGATACCTGCTGCTAGCGGTTCGTATAAAAAATTAACGTCTTTAAAGCCTGCACGTTTTGCAGCTCGCTCTAAAATACCCACAGCTTGCTGGTTCGACTGTTCACCGCCTAACGCCTGAAAGTTTACAGGCCGGCCAATAACAGTTTGAGTAAGTACTTTTTCTAAAGACTGCTCTGCGCGTTGTTTTATTTTTAAAATCATTGCCGTTGCAATGTCTTCAAAAAAGTTAATTTGGCCTTGCTTTAAACCGGTTGCACCAAAAAACGATTTGGGTGACTTAACAAAGTACCCTTCCTCAGGAAATTGAACGTATTCACTAATTGCTTCACGACCAATAAATAAGGTCTCATCTGAAGGTTGTAAATCAAGGTCTGATTTAATTCGAGGCAGCGAGTTTAAAAGGGCTTGGCGCTGAGATTTAAAATCTTGTTCATGCGCGGTTCCTTTCAAATGCTTAGCAACAAAATCAACCACCAAAGCACTGTGATGCGTATAAAGTGTAGAAGGTAAGTAATGCTTGCCTTGCTCTAAAGGCACTAACTGAACATTATTATTGTTCATTACACCCATAGCACAATTTGAACTACCGTAATCAAAACCTACAAACATATACCACCACACATTACCAAAAAGGCCGCGCAATTTAGCATATTTAAGATCACTTTTAAATTGCTATATGCTTTCTCGCACTCTTAAAAAGCTAGCAAAGCGAGGAAGGCCATTTTTAGTCACCCCATGAAAACGATAGGTAACGGTGCTACCAATGGCCGGTGGATTTTGACGTTGTGCATCGCTAAATCCTGTACCAATTGAAAATAGCTGCCCAGAGGCTGACTTAACGCGGAGCGCACCCAGCATCCCCGTGTATTTCCCTTTACCCGGCAAATGAGCAATGACAACCGCCTCAGCATCAAGGTAAGGCTTTAACTTTAACAAAGCACCACTGCGTCCACTTTTGTGTTTTGCATCAGCTAAGTGCAACATAACGCCTTCTGCACCCTGCGCAGTTATGTTATTAAAATAGTCAGAAAGCTGTTTGTTATTTTTAAATCGACGCTGATTAACAGCTTGGATATGGGGCTGATTAATATGTGTAACAAGTTGGGAATAATTTTTATAACGCTCGCTAAAAGCTAAGGTTTTATCTGGCATATCAAATATCTTGTAAGTGACGGCTTGCCAGTCTTTGTTATTTGGGATTCTAGTTCTTACTATACCGCTTAATGCAGCAAAGTGTTCTCGTTTGCTCCAAAGCTCGCCATCTAACCACGTATTGGGCAGGGATGCAGTAAACCAATGTGGTGCATTAATTATATTCCCTTTGCGAGTAACAAACTGTGTGCCCGTCCATATGGCTCTTACACCGTCAAATTTTTCGCTGACTAAATAGGCACTAATATCATTGTGCTTTTCTTCATCATACACTTTGGCTAATAATACAGAAGGCTGAGAAGTATAAGCCGAGCAGCTAAACAAAATAACCGTAATAAATAACATCCATTTTATAGCAATCATTAGCGCATCCAAGCTAGGTAATAGTGACTTACACTATAGTTGAGATTGCACCCATTGCCAAAACTCATCAAGGTCACCCATGCAATAGGTCGCTTTGCTAAAGTCATGATCTTTGGTGTGGCTATTAGCAATAGCAACCACCCTTAAACTTGCATTATTTGCGGCGCTTACGCCTGTAAATGTATCTTCTACGGCTATCGCATTTTCTGACTTTACGTTTATTTGCTTTAAAGCGAGTAGATACGGGTCGCCTGCAGGCTTAGGGTTAATTACATCGTCTTTAGTAACAAGAGTATCAAACAGCTCATAAAACCCTAATCCTTTTAGAATTGGCATAGCTTCGCTTGTTGCACTTCCGGTGACAAGCGCCATTTTTAAGCCACTATTTTTAACCGCTTTTAGCGTTTGTTCTACATATGGCATAAGCGGTGGTAAGTTCGTTTTGACGTATTCACCAAATAATCGATATTTTTCAGCAGCTAAAAACTCAGCACTGACTGATAAATTATTCTCACTTTTAATTTCAATTGCCGCTTCTAGTGTAGGACGCCCTGAAAACCGCTGACAAAATTCATCTTCTAAATAACTTACCTCAAATGGCGCTAACAATGTGCTCCAACATACAAAATGCATCGCTTCTGAATCGACTAGCGTGCCATCCATATCAAATAAAACGGCCTGTAAGCTCATGATCTCTCCTTAAATTAAAGTGCTAAAAAAAGGTGCTAGAGCACCTTTTTTTCATTATTACTGGGTTAAACCCGCCGGCGGCTCACCAAAAGCTTCTTCACCGGTTTCAATATCAACTAACTCATAGCCACGGGCTTTACGAACCACCTTAAGTACAGGTTTTTCAAAAGCAGTTTTTAAGCGCTCCGAGTCATCTTTTAACTCATCAAGGGTTGTACCAAACGGTGCTGCGCCTGTTTCTGACCAGTTAGTTACTTTACCATTTAGGTTATATTCTACTTCGTGTATTTGATATTGCGCCGCTTCATCTTTTGTTGCTTCACAAAAAATCACACGGTAATTCCAAAATCCAGCCATTATATTTCTCTATCAATAAACCAATTATGCGCTACTTTAACAGCTCTAAAAGGGATCACAAAATAAAAAGCCTGCACAAGGCAGGCTTTTAAATGTAAATTTCTAATCAATTAATTAGAAAAATTTAACTTTAAATTCAGCACCAACATAACGCTCTTCATTAACAATACCCGTGTTATTGTTAAAGTCGATAGCGCCTATTGCTTGTTGCTCATCAAATAAGTTACGAACAAAACCAGCAACTTCATATTCGTAGTCACCTTCTGCCCATCTGTAACCTGCACGAAGACCAACTTCAGTTAAAGGCTTGCCTTCAAACTCTACCGATTCATATAAGAACATGTTAATTTTGCTGCGGTAAGATATATCACCGTTTGCAAAGAAATCACCATCTTCAAGCTCTTTAGTGTAACGAAGCGTAAAGTTAGAGATCCACTCTGGTGCATGCGGTAAGCTGTTACCGTCTAAAATTGCACGATCTTCAGGCCCAAAGGCACCTGCAACTTGGAAAGTTGGATCTGTCACTGTACATTGGCCACACACAGCTACCGCTAAGTCATTATCTTTAAGCTCAGTTTTGTTATAGCTTAAGTTAAATGTTGCATTAAGCTCGTCGCTTAATACCCACTCAGTGTCTAACTCAAAACCGTAGCCTGTCGTTTTGTCTGCATTAATTAAGCGGTTAAAGTTTGCACCACCACCTACAGCGGTCAATTGCTGATCGCTCATTGTGTAGTAGAACACAGTTGCATTTACACGACCTTGTCCGTCTAGCACGTCTGATTTAATACCTGTTTCGAATGAAGTCACTGTTTCAGAATCAGCGGTTGTTACTTCATCACCAAACAAAATACGACCTTGCAAGCTTGGTGCACGGAATGTGTTAGCTACACGGCTGTACCAGTTTACGTCTTCGTTTACTTTGTAGTTAGCAGATAAATCCCAGCTCACGTGGCTATCGCTAACATCTTGCTCGATAAATAAAGCACCACCGCCAATAGGGCTTAGTGTACGATCTGCAGAGAAGTCTTTTTCATCATCAGAGTAACGAAGGCCCGCTGTTATTTTTAAATCATCAGATACAACATAATCAACAGAGCCAAATACTGCCCAAGCAGTTGTATCTTGTTGCTGTTTAACATACCCATTTAAAGCGCCGGCAGGTGATGAAAACGTATCATAGCTAAAGTTTTCAATTGTTAGCTCTTCGTCAAAGTAAAAAACACCTACTTGATAGTTTAAGTCGCCATCAAAGTTACTTGATAAACGAAGCTCTTGAGTAATTTGATCTTGCTCAGGAATACCATCGGCACTTTCTGAAGGGAAAGGAATAAAGCCAGGCCCCATGTAATCAGGAAGGAATACAGCACCGTAACCACCGTCAATATCACCACGAGAGTATATTTCAGCGCTTTCCCATGCAGAAATAGACGTTACAGTGTGGTTTTCAAGATCCCATTCAAGTCTTAGGCTCATACCCTCAGATTCTACTTGTTGAGTAGAACGAGCACCGGCATCTTGGTATACAACATCGTGCTCGTAGTTATCGACTAATTCGTTAGAACCAGACTCAATAACATTTGCACGAAACGCGATAGGTGAACCATCTAAATCACGTGTGTGATAGTTTAATAAAGCAGAAAAATCATCGCCTTCGTATAAAAACTGAATACGTGCTGCTTTTTCAGTATAACCGCCCTGTTGATCTTTAGCTTCAAAACCAGGTGCTTGGTTATCAATGTAATCATCTTTATCTTGCCATAATAATGAAACGCGAGCAGATAAACGATCTGTTAACGCACCGCCTACAGCACCTTCAGTATCTACAGCGCCACGGCTACCGTATGAAACCGCACCGTAACCGTCAAACTCTTGGCTAGGTTTAACTGAGTCAAATTTAACAAGGCCTGCAGGCGTATTACGGCCAAATAAAGTACCTTGCGGACCACGTAATACTTCTACGCGTTCAACATCAAATACAGGAAAGCCTTTTAAAATCGCATTTTCTTGAACAACTTCATCAACTACTAACGATACAGGTTGAGACGCATTTAAATCGAAATCTGTGTTACCTAAACCACGTACGTAAAAACGTGGGAAAGAACGGCCAAATGAAGATTCGATAGACAAGCTTGGAATTTTTGCGTTCATAAAACGAATATCCATGCCTGCCGAGCTGTATGCATCAAGGTTATCACCTTGCAGTGCAGATACAGCTACAGGAACCTCTTGAGCATTTTCTACACGTTTACGCGCAGTAACTTGAATAACTTCTAATTGGTTATTTTTTTTAGCCGTTTCTTCTTCAGCAGCAAATGAAGAAACAGAAGTGCCAGCAGCAGATAATAGTGCGGCATTAATGATTGTCGCTATTGCAGATTTTTTAATTGCTTTCATGTCGGGTTTTAACCTTTTGTATGCACTCTTGTTCAACGGTTTTTTGTGTTGCGCAATGTATTTATTGCGGGCTCGTACAATTTTTCGCGACTTGGCTATATGCGCGCGGACCTCATTATCGAGAGTACAAAAACGAAATAATAAGGCTGAACGAACGTAAGAGATTATACCACTGTGTAATAATTTTACTGCATAAAACTTTTCAATTTCTGAAACTTTTTTGCAACATTTAACCACAAGATAGCGACTTTTTATTACTTTTTAGATGTAAAAACCTAATTATAAGGACATATGTCCTTATCAATAAAACTACAAATAAAGTAGCAGTTTTAACGTTTTAACTAAAAAACCTAACTTAGGAACAATTTTTGCTAAGGTGAAAAACCGCACTAGGCGGTTTTTTCCTCAATGCTTTATCACGTTCGTTTTAAGGCTATTTCTCCATCTATATGAATGTCTCGTTGAGGGAACGCAATCACTACATTATTTTGCGCAAATACATCGTACAGACTAAAGCGAATATCACTGCGCACGGTTCTAAGCATGGTTTCAGATTCAGCACATACCCAAAAAACAGCGTTAAAAACTAATGAGCTATCGGCAAAGTCGTCAAATAGCACTGCCGATTTTGGTGTTTTTAAAATCGCTTTATGCTCATCAAGCACCTGTTGGATGAGCTTTTTAACTAAAACTACATCCGATCCATAAGCAACACCAACGCTTACCGACGAGCGTGCATTCCCATCAATTAACGTCCAGTTTGTTACGGTGTTTTCTAATAATTGGCTGTTGGGGATCAACATATGTACGCCATCATTTCGACGAATCCGCGTTGAACGTGTATTAATAGTTTCGACGACGCCTTTTGCACTGCCTACTTCTAAAAAGTCACCTATTCGAATAGGACGCTCCCACATTAATATCCAACCGCTTATAAAATTATTAATTATATTTTGCGCACCAAACCCCACACCTATTGCAATAGCACCCGATACAAATGCAAAAGCCGTCAATGGAATATTTAATACTTCTAGCGAGGTAAAAACTAAAATGGCGATACTTAAAATAAAATAAATACGCGTAAATAAATGAACAGCATCTTGGCT